>JAAZKM010000233.1 GCA_012799835.1 Candidatus Methanofastidiosia archaeon | reverse complement strand
TTTCGAGTTTACTTTATGCGAAATCTTTTATTTTTTCCAGTATTTTTCAACTAGCACAACGGGTATATGATATATAAAGTTACAATTATCACGGTATGCTATAATGCTGAAAAAGTAATCGAAAAGACAATAAATTCAGTTCTCTCTCAATTGGGTTGGCGTATAGAAGCCTTTTGGCCTATCCAATTACATTGTTTGGAAAGCCGATAGACACTAGTATTTGGAACCAATGGTAATATTATTCGTTGGATAATGGACAGGTTATGATCCTTCTGGAATATGGAATTGCAGGATTTTTATGCTATTTTTGGACGATTCAAAAACACTGAATCAAATCAAAAAGAAAGGGAAATCGTTTTTGCAATTATAATGATTGTGTTTTTGGTTTGGTCTATGTATGAAGGAACAATGTATTTCATAGGTAAGAATTTTGCACTATTATTCTTGGGAACTATCGAATTTCGTGAAAGTTCTGATGTTAAAAATGAGGTAAAAACTATATGATTCCAAAGATTATACATTATTGTTGGTTTGGCGGAAATCCTTTGCCGGAAATTGCGGTTAAATGTATCAACAGCTGGAAAAAGTATTTCCCTGATTATGAAATCAAAGAATGGAATGAAGATAATTTTGATTTGAATTGCTGTGAATATGTTAAAGAAGCGTATCAAGCTAAGAAATGGGCATTTGTTAGTGATTATGCTCGCTTTTGGATTTTGTATAACTATGGAGGCTTGTATTTTGATACGGATGTTGAAGTAATAAAAGATATGAGCGATATCATCGCGAATGGCGCATTTATGGGCTGCGAAGTAGCCGATAAATGCGCTCCCGGCCCCGGCCTGTACAAAGAAATTTTGGAGAATTACAAGCAATCTCATTTCTTGAATAGCGATGGAAGTAATAATTATGAAACCGTTGTAGATTGCACGACGAATATTTTGAAGAGATATGGCTTTAAAGAGTCCGATACGATTCAAAAAATTGCAGATATTATAATATATCCACCGGAGTATTTTTGCCCGATGGATTATACAACGGGCAAATTAAATATTACAGAGAATAGCCGTTCGATCCATTGGTATGATGCATCATGGTTGGATGATCATTTGAAAAAAGAAGATTGGAAAGTGAGAAGATTAGAAATACCATAGATGGAAAAGCAGGCGTTCGATTGAGTAAAATCTATATGACAGGTTCGTATTATTGGGAATAGGTTACTACTGGAAAGTGATCCATTATAAAACAAAAACTACTAAACAAGGTGAAAAGAAATAAGTAAGGTGTATGAGAAGAAACGGAACTTTATCATTAAGGGGTAAGAAATACAGGAATAAAGTGCCTCGAGAATATGTTGAGAAAAAATCTGCTCTGAAAGCACTTTGAAAATGAAGGAGGAGAAATGGCAGATATGTGCCATGCGATATTATAATGCAAAAATCATTAGTCAAAAACTCAATATATAATATCATATATACTGTTGCAAATATTTTGTTTCCGTTTGCAACCTCAATATATGTATCAAGAATTCTCCTCCCAATTGGCGTTGGAAAAGTAGCATCGGCACAAAACATCGCATCGTACTTTGTGACAATCGCAGCCTTGGGACTACCATCTTATGGCGTACGAGAGTTTGCGAAACTCCGTGAAAACAAGTGCGAAAGAAACAGGCTATTCACAGAACTTTTTCTTCTCAATGTTGTGTCTACGACATTAGCAATCATAGGTTATTTTGTGCTTTTAGCTATTAATAATGGATTTCATGGTGAATGGGCGTTATATGGTGCCTGCGGGCTTGCTATTGTTTTCAACTATCTGAATATTGATTGGATGTATATGGGGTTGGAGGAATATGGCTATATTACAGGAAGAAGTCTGTTAATAAAAACGGTTTCTCTATTGATGTTGTTCTTACTTGTTAAAACAAAGCAGGATTATATTTTATATGCGTTGATATAAAGTCTTGCAACAGGTGGAAACTATGTGTTCAACGTCATTCAT
>JAAZKM010000232.1 GCA_012799835.1 Candidatus Methanofastidiosia archaeon | reverse complement strand
TGAAAGTAAAAGAGCTAATAAATAAAGAAGCTTAAAGACAATTCACAGTTCACAAATCACAATTCACAATTGAAAAGATTAAAAGATCAAAACAAAGGGGACGGTTCTTTTTGTCCCCTAATTACAGTTGAGAAGATTGTAATTAGGGAACAGTTGGGAATGTAGGGATAGACGACTCTGTCTATCCGAATTAGAATGACGTGTAATGGTACTGAATACGTGAAAAAAGATTCCTCAGCTTAATCAATTTACAGTTCACAAATCACAATTGAAAGACAAAAAAGTAGGGGTCAGCTTTGCTGGTCCAACCCGGAAAATAAAGATTCCTCAGCTAGCTCGAAATGAAATGAGCTTGCTGGGGAATCTTTTTATTTTTTATATATACCTGCAATATCATCTGCTTCAATTGGCATTTTAGAATTATACATCGGTATGGGTAAAAATTTATGTCTAGAGTAGCGGTGCATTGCATCGATTTTTTCTTTAATTGCAAGATCCTCAATATAGCCTTCTCTAATATATCTATTTAAAATTGCATAAGAAAAACCAAAGACATCTTCATCAGTTTTACCGGTTAAGCCATCACTTGGTACTTTCGCTAGGAACTTATCGGGAAGCCCTAGAACTTCTCCAAGCTGAACTACTTCATCTGATGTTAGCATGCCTAAAGGTGAAAAAGCTCCTGTGTTATCCCCGTAGAGTGTCGCATAGCCAATCCAATCCTCAGATAGATTACTTGTATTGATAACCCTGCTGTTATCAATAGATTGAGAAATTGCGTATAGAACTGTCATCCTAACACGTGGTGGGATGTTTAAAATAGTTTGTTGGGATATAAAGGGAACTAAATTATTTTCTATACTATCAACAGATAATAAAATTTCATCGGTAATGCTTTTTATATTCACTTCAATAGATTTTATTCCCAAATATTCTACTAAATCATTAGCATAAGAGATATCATCTTGAACCCCATTTGGCATTAAGACTCCTATAACATTTTCTTTTCCAATGGCTTCAACAAGCAAAGCTGCAACGACAGAGCTATCCTTACCACCAGAAACACCTAAAATAGCTTTTTCTCCGCCAATGTTTTTCATCATCATTTTTGTCCATTCAATAATATCTTTTTGCAAAGCTAATAATTCAAGTTTTTTTATTATCATTATTTCAACTCCTTCTTCCCAAAGAAAACAAAAGAGAAAACAAAAGGGACGGTTCTTTTTGTCCCCAATAAGCAAAATCAATCCTTTAGAAGTAAATTTTTTAAATATAAAAGGACCAGTATATTTCTAAAATAGTTTAGTCTTTTTTTAATAAGCAAATGGTGAGCGATATTGGACTCGAACCAACGACCTCTACGATGTCAACGTAGCGTTCTACCAGCTGAACTAACCGCTCATTATTTTATTTTAGCACAGATAGATACAATTCACAATGAAGAAATCACAAATCATAATTAAGTGATTAAGGATTATTCAGGTAATTGCTTATCTTGTCATCCTGAGTAGGGGAGACCTTTGGTCTCCAGTTATCTAGTTTTAGTTTCGGGCGAGCGAAGCTTCCCCTACGTTTTTTATTTTTTCAATTGTGATTTGTGAACTGTGATTTGTGAATTGACTTTACATTCTCCTCCTTTAATATTAAACTAATAAGAGAGGTTTTGCTAGTTTTTAATGTTAGTTTTTTAATTTGAAAGGGGTATAAATGAAAAATAGAGTAGCAGTATTAGTGATATTATTAATTTTGCTTACTAGTGGCCTAGTATTTAGTCAAGATATGGAAGTAGATGAGTATTTAGAATTTGAGAATTTTATAGAAAGAGGGACAGTCCTTGAAGCTTCAGAGATAATGGATGGAGATAATGAATTTTT
>JAAZKM010000231.1 GCA_012799835.1 Candidatus Methanofastidiosia archaeon | reverse complement strand
TAAAATTCCACCGTTATCCCTTTTTTCATTTACAACCCCCTTCTTATATTTAACCCCTATTATAATAGAAACTACTATTCCCACCAATACTGCGATTTTGCCATTTGTTGGTACGCCTAGTGGGGTAGCGGCTAAATCAAAACTTCGACCGGCAATTACCCCCGCTATTAATCCTAAAATTGTAACAACTGCATCTGTATCGCCTTCTCCTGCTAAAATAATTTGCCTTAATGGACAAGCACCTAAAAATACAGCTGTAATACCTGTTAATAGCATTGCTAAAAAGTTCCATAAATGATTACTATGTGCTTCAAGTTGGTAAAAGGAAATATATATACTTTCAGGATTTAAAATCAGAGTTGCCACAACATTGACTATAAAAATAGCTATTAATGCCCATAGAAAAGTAAAATTCTTAAACAATATAGCATCCCTAAGGGCTCTTGTGGTACAAAAACTTGTTCTTTGTAGAATTGCTCCAATTATTAAACCTGCAGCCAAAGCTACAACCATGGACGTTAGTAAAGTCGATATAGCATCCGGACCGGTTCCGCTGAACAAAGCAAAAGCAGGTTTTAGAATTAAAAAAGCTAGTATCACAATTGCAACTAAGGGCGCAATATATCCGATCGGCTGTGGATAGCTTGAACTATTTCCTAAACTAAACCCTCGTTTAATAAATTGGATACCTATATAAATTCCGACAACATGACCAACTAAACCTGTAACTGCATTTAAATCTCCAGTTGCTAATCTAAAAATCGTACTGGATGGACATGATAAAAATACTAATATACCTATCATCATAAAAAAACCTAGTACAAATCTTAAAATTGGTGAAGAACCGCCCCTCGTTTTAAATTCTCCTCTAATTTTTGCTAGTATAAAAGCACCTAACAAAAATCCTAACAACTCTGGCCGTATATATTGAGCAATTTCTACACTTTGCAGCCCATAAGTGGCTGCAAGATCCTCATAATAGCAAGGGACACAAACACCTAAATTAATAGGATTACCAAACCTGACCATCACCGCCATTATTAACCCTATTATTCCTACTACTATTATAATTTTTCGACTCTCGCCTCTCATTTTATCCCTCCTATATTGTATAAAATTCTGGTTACCATCTATATATATGTTTTTTTATTTCGATATTTTAGCAAGATATTTTTTAAAAACAAGTGCAATTTCATCAGTATCTGTAATTAACCAACCATGAGAATAATCGTCTTCAGTAAACAATAACATAGCCGGATCAGACTCTATATCATATTTTTTTCTAAACTCCACATATGCTTCATCCTTTTCAATATCCGGAATATCTGTATCCACATAGAAAATTTCAACACCCTGTTGTCTTGCAGCACTCCTCACATTATTTACAACTTCAACACAAAAAGGACATGGCTCTTTACTAAAATATATAATAAATGGAGTCCCTTTTTCAATATTATTATTCGCTTCTTCAATTGTAATTGGAGTAAAGGATGCAACATTCTGTTCATATGATGTTTTTTTACTGCATCCCACAGCAATTATCATAAACACAACAAATAAAAATGTAACTCCTATTACAGATTTTTTCTTGTTCTTTTTCATAAGCCTTTTACACCTTTCCCTCATTTTATGTCCGATTACAGGCCCGCCCCTTTGAAAAATTAATCCACTAGTTTATCCACCTATACATATCCGCGGCTGAGTCTAACTTCCAACTTGGACTGGAATTTTGTCATAATAAGTACAACAC
>JAAZKM010000230.1 GCA_012799835.1 Candidatus Methanofastidiosia archaeon | reverse complement strand
TTTGTCAGTAGCTTTCCGTCCTTGATTACTGTTGTCCCGCCTGCCACTGCAAAGTTTTCTATGTCAACTTTTGGGTATAGAATTGTTGCTGGCAGCCCTACTTTCTTCCTGCAGTCATAGCAACATGCGTAGTATATAGTGGGGGTAACTGTAAAAACATCAGAACCATCACCGCCAGTATAATTTGTAACTTCAAATCGTGTAGCTTTTCTTCCTTTGTCATAAATGGGAATTTTTAAACAACCATTATCCATTTTTACGTCCCCCCACCAGTACACCTCTATTCCTCCTTGTTCATCAAAAGTAGTCACTCTAAACTCACTATGATATTTACCACCACGATAGTCACCACAGACTATAATATAATACCTACTATAATCGCCGATGCAACATCCCTGGTCCGATGAAAGTGAACATTCATAACTATATGTTGGGGAATTTTTGGCTTCTCCATCTTCCGGCCCCCCAATCCGGATTGTTTTCGATGGCGGGCATAGGTTAGACGGAATGTCAAAAGATATTGTTTGGCCTGGTTGGCCATTAGCTCCCGGGGCTATGGCTGTCGTAGGGTAACTATATACAGATTCATAAAGGTAGCATGGAATGTAATGATCCCCCAAATTCCATTCTCCTATTGCCCCAAAGGCGGCAGATAAAGAAATTACCATTATAAACAAAATGGATAAGATTATCTTTTTTTTCATTTTATTTCTCCTTTTTATAGTCAAATAACCTTATAGCTCTTTTAAATGTTACTCTAATTAATATAAAGTTTTCTATGTATAATATTTTGTTTATTAGCCAATCAAAAAATTAAATTTTTTATAAATCCTAATAGTTTCATTGCAAATTGAAATAAATCTGTAAACTAACAGTAGGTCATTATGGGAAAACCTTGTATTCCTTATGATTTTTTACTGTATCTAGATTAAAGAGCTCATTCTGACAATCAGAGATTTATTTTCTTTAAACTATTAACAAAATAAGATTAAATAAAATAATAGGATTATAGAACAAATGATTTATTTAATCCTTTAATATGGGCTCTAATTATATTTTGATCAATTACCTTTCCAATTACATATGAGGGGAAGTATTTGTTTAATATCTGTAGTGCTTTGTTCATATCCTCTTCAGATGCAATAACTACAAATCCTGTTCCCATGTTGAAAGTCTTGTACATTTCTTCAATTTCTACCCCAGTATCCATAATTTTTTTGAATATCATTGGGGGTTCAGGTAGATTGAGGTCAAATCCGATGCCTTTTTTTAATCTTTTAAGATTTAAAAGTCCACTGCCTGTGATATGTGCCATTCCTTTGACTTTAACATGTTCAATTAAATCTAGGATTTGTTTTACATATATCCTAGTTGGGATCAAAAGTTCAGGATAGTCGCTTTCACCTAAGGTTTTTCTGGCAAGAGTTAATCCATTAGAATGAATTCCAGAAGATTCGATACCTATCACTATATCTCCTGGAGCTATATCCTTCCCAGAAATTATTTTCTCTTTTTTCACAACTCCTAGGCATGTTCCAGCAAGATCAAATCCTTCACCATCGCCTTTTATTATATCTGGAAGTGTGGCAGTCTCACCCCCAACTATTGGCATATCAGACTGCTTTGCACCTTCTAGCAATCCTTTTGCTATTTCATTTAGCATATATTTGGAAGTTTTCTCCAAAGCTATATAGTCTACAAAAGCCAGTGGAGTTGCACCGTTACATATTACATCATTAACATTCATAGCAATTACGTCAATTCCAACAGTATCATATTTTCGTAGTTTTTGAGCGACAAGGACTTTTGAACCAACGCCATCAGTAGCAAGTGATAACGCATAATCTCCGAACTCAATAAATCCTGAGTAACTCCCAATATCTCCAATCGCCGCACCAATTTTACCCTTTCTAAACTGAAGTGTCTCTTTGATTACTGAAACAAGAGCACTAATTGACTTTTCTTCAACTTCTATGTCTACGCCTGAGGATTTATAATCTTTAGGTGTTGTCATTTATTTAACCCCCAATATTCTCATAGCAAGATATGCGGCATTTTCCCCATTATCTATACCTACACATGCCACTGGAACTCCTTTGGGCATCTGAACAATAGAGAAGAGTGCATCTAATCCGCCTAATTTGGAAGAAACTGGTACACCTATAACAGGTTTTTTTGTGTGAGAGGCAACTACCCCAGGAAGTGCTGCAGATAAACCAGCGATAGCAATGAAAACATCATAATCTTTCTTTGCAAGTTCCGCAACTCTATCAGGTTCTCTGTGGGCAGAAGCATATTGAATTTCATATTCAATGCTATTTTCATCAAAAACATTCTTTACTTTATTTACTATCTGTTCATCACTTTTTGAGCCAGCTATGATTAGAATCATGTAATAAAAAATGCATATGCTATTAAAAAGATTATTGTCATACAGAAAACGGAACAATAATTTATTATAAGTAAATATAAAAAATAAAAGGACTTTTCCTATTAACTTACTAGAAATAACCTTTTACAAAAAACTCTAACTTAATACCTTCTTGGATTTCTCTTTTGGTAGCATTCCCTACAGTAAACAGGTCTTGTACCATCCGGCTTGAATGGAACTTCAGTCTCCTGTCCACAACTTGCACAGGTTGCCTTGTGCATTTCACGAGGAGGTCTGTTGTAGCCGCCTCGATTTTCTCCATACATTTATATTACTCCTTTAATTACTAGGTCAATTACTGACCTTAAGATTAAAAAATACCATTAGTTTATAAGGTTGATTATTCAAAATTACAAAAATTATTAATTTCTATAATAAAAAATAATATCTATATAAATTTATTAAATTAGAATAAAAGAAGAATATATGGATTTAAAATTTAATAGAGTCTATGCCTTCTCCTATTTTTTTCCTAAAACTCTTGCCTACAAATCTAACATATTTATCTGATATTGCTTCATATGCCATGTTACTTGCTTCACTGTATGTTCTTGCAATCCCTCCACCTAGAATAACACGTCCACCACCAACAGCAATATTACTTGTTTGAGTGATGAATGTACCTGCATGCCTATGAAAAGAATTTTCAGGAAGCTCATTTGAGTATTCAATAGTTTGGCCAGTAAGATGTTTACCTGGATATCCTGGAGGCATTTGGGATGGCTCAAATCCACATCCTTTAAACCAAGGAAAACTCCCGCTCACTGCAAATACACCAACACAAACATTGTCCCTAAATTTTACATTCAGCTCATCTAGCTTTCCTTCATAACTTTTTTTTGCAATATCGTAGAGAGAAGTTTCTACAGTAGGCCATCTTCCCTCTGCCTCAGGTGATCCATCCCTACCATTTATCTCGAAAACATAAAAATTGTAGTTATTATTCTCTTTCACTGCACAAAGACCAAAGTAGATTATTCCATTAAATGCTAATTTTTCCTCTTCTAAAAGATTTGTCAAAAATGGTAGAACTATTGTATTTTCGATTTTTTTAATGAGTTCAGGCATCTCCTTCAATAAAGGATGTGGGGCCACAACACCCATACCCCCTGTTATATAATTTACCATTTCACCAGGATGACCCATCCTCTTGTTGAATCTGTCAATTAGGAAGGTATCCTCTGCATCAAATCTTTCTGGAAAATCTTTTGCACTACCCAAATATTTGACTTGGCCTTCATGCACTGCGTAAAAAATCATTACTTCTTCCCCAAAAAGCCTTTCTTCTATTGTAATCTTATCTACTGGAGGGCATATTACCCCATTTACCATAAAGTCATCAACAGCATTCAAAGATTCTTCGAGACTGTTACACACCCTAGATCCTTTACCATCAAACAAATAAGGATACTTCACAACATATTTCTTCCCGTTTCTACCAAAGTTTTCCTTTAGGAAGGCCTTAGCCGATTCTGCATCGTAGAAATTTTCAAATTTAGGGCAGGGGATATTCCATTTTTTCATAAGATTATTTGTATTGCATTTATCGGCTTCAATTATCATAGCTTTAGATGTCGGGCCCCAACAAGATATGCCTTTTCTTTCACAACTTTCTTTTAAATTCTGAGATAAGTATTTTTCTTGACCCCCTATTACCATATCAATACTGTTTTCAGAAAGATAAGATACAATCTCTTCAAGATCATCGAGTCTTTTTATTCTACCATTATTTTCCTGAATCTCTTGCTTATAATCAATAACAAATTGTTTAATATCATTAAAATTTCTAATCTTGATCCGATCATTTCCAATTGGCCATACACACTTTTTTTCAAACACTCCACCAAGATTTCCTGGAAGCACGTGTACCTCAGAAACATTTTTTGACTTTGTGATTGACTCTGCCAAAGCCCATTCTCTTGCACCTCCACCAATAACAGCCAATACTTCACTCATATTATCCCCGCTTTACAGTTTCCCCCTATCTCATATTCCCCAGTTCTTGTTAGACCTTTCCTAACTTCTTCTGAAATATGGGTAGGGTAATTGCCATTTAAGCAGGCAAGACATAGATCTTCTTTTTTAAGGCCTATTGCCTTTATTAATCCTTTAATGGTCTGGTATGTAACTGAGTCTGCACCGATTTGCTCTGCAACAATATCTGTATCTGTTGCAGCAATTAATTCACTTTCAGTTGGCATGTCTATACCATAATAACAAGGGTGCTTTATTGGTGGACATGTTGAAATCATATGAACTTCTTTGGCGCCATTGTTTCGTAGCATAGACACTATCCTTCTACTTGTTGTGCCTCTTACAATACTATCATCAACTAAAATTACCTTTTTACCTCGAATCTCTCCTTTTATTACATTAAGCTTATCCCTAACAGCAATATCTCTCGAAACTTGGGAGGGCATAATGAAAGTTCTTCCGACGTATCTGTTTTTTATTAGTCCTTCCCTGTGCTTAATTCCATATTTTTCAGAAAATCCCAATGCAGCTGTTCTTGCTGTATCTGGCACAGGAATGACAACATCTCCCTCACCTTCAAATTCGATGTTTCTACCAAGCTCAATTCTTGCTTCATAGACACTTTTGCCTTCTATAACAGAATCTGGCCTTGAGAAGTACACCCATTCAAACATGCAATGTGCCCTACCCTTTGGACACAGTACTCTTTTCTCAACTTTATTATCTTCAATGACTATTGCTTCTCCAGGTAGTAAATCCCTTATAAGAGAATATCCATTTACATCAAGTCCCACACTTTCCGACGCAAAAGAAAAAGCATTTTCGTTTAAACTAGTCTTCTCTCCAAAAACTAAGGGCCTAATTCCATAGGGATCTCTAAAAGCAACTAATTTTTTTGGCAATAGCACTACTGCAGAGTAACTACCTTCAATTATTTTCATACATTCATGAATTGCTTCAAACGTATCATTTTTTACCAATTCCTCTGAAAGAATATTAATCATGACTTCGGTATCTGACTTGGAATGAATACTCCTATTTTTTTCCTCTAGTTCTTTTTTTAACTCTTTGAAATTTGTAATATTTCCATTATGTGCAAGACCTATCCCACAAGGATAGCTTAAGAAAAAAGGCTGAGCTTCAGACAACGTACTTGTTCCCGTTTTGAGATATCTTACATGACCTATTGCATTAAATCCTTCAAGTTTTGATAACTCTTCTTTGTTGAAAACGCTTAATACCAATCCCTTTTCTTTTTTCAAATGCACTATACCATTAAATGACAATATCCCTGCAGAATCTTGGCCTCTATGTTGGACCGCCAAAAGACCTCTGTAACATTCATATGCTGAATTATGCGATGACGTACCTAATATGCCGCTCATTTTTATTTTTCCTCTATATAGTCTAAAACGGATTTAAAAACATTCATACCAGAAATTCCACTTTTATTCTTATCAAAAAAAGCCCTCTCTGGATGAGGCATCATTCCAAAGACATTTCCTGCCTCATTACAAATACCTGCGATGTTGTATGCAGACCCATTAGGATTCCAAGGATATCCTGCATATTCTCCCTCTTTATCAACATATCTAAATACAACTTGATCATTTTCAAATAATTTGTTGTAATATTCGTCTTCTTTATCTTTTGGGAAAAGTAATTTTCCTTCTCCATGTGCAGAAGGAACTAACATTATTTCTCCTTTAGGAATGTTCCTTGTGAAAACACATTTTCCCTTGCTTTCATGTTTTAGTAAAGTTGGCCTACACTCAAATCTTGCAGAATCATTCAAGAACAGACATGCGTCCGGATATTCTCTTCTTGTAAATCCTGGTAGGGCCCCAAGTTCAACTAAAACCTGAAATCCATTACAGATCCCCCCAACAGGCCATCCATCGTCTATAAATTTATGAAGATTATTCCCTATCTTTGCTCGTATTCTAGAAGCAAATATAGCTCCAGCCCTCACATAATCTCCGGTAGAAAATCCTCCTGGTATCATAAGACAGTTATAATCAAAGATATCCTTGAGCTTTTTCAAATGAACTAGTTCTGGAGATGCACCCAATCTTTTGAAAGCATAGTACAATTCCTCTTCATTGTTTGTTCCTTCAATCCTTAAAACACATACTTTAATCTCAGAAATATCCATTTGATCACCCCAAATGCTCCCAAATAACATTTTTCCATTTTTCTCTCAGTTTTTCAACTGGAGCATTTATAATTTTGACTCCACTTTGCTTCATTTCTATCCTATTACCACTAACCTTTCCTAATTTCAAGAATGGCACATTAGCGTTACGTAATATAGATTCAAATCTATCGTCATTTTTAACTTCAACTACCCACCTGGTATTTGATTCTGAAAAAATGAATTCATCAGCCCTCATATTGTTTAAAATAGGTAAGTCTATTGATGCTCCAAAATCACTACCGAAAGACATTTCTGCAATAGCTACTGCAAGTCCACCCTCGCTTAAATCATGACAACTTACTACTATTCCACTTTCCATACAACTAAGAAGTGTTTTTGAATAATTCATCAAATTTTCTGGATTCATCTTAGGAGAAATTCCACCGTTAATTCCTAAAAGCCTGTAATATAATGAGCCTCCAAATTCTCTATTTGTATTTCCAATAAGATATATTGAGTTTCCTTCCTTTTTGAAGTTTGAAGTTATTTTTTTATCAACATTGTCAATAATACCAATTCCAACAATTGTAGGTGTAGGTGGACAACTTCCTGTCATACTTTCATTGTAAAGACTAACATTACCAAATGAGAAAGATATTTGAAGATCTTTTGTTGCGAAATTTAATCCTGTTACAGCCTGATAAAAGTCTCCGAAACTTTCAGGCTTTTCAGGATTTCCAAAGTTAAGACAATCTGCTAAAGAATGAGGCCTACCACCAACTGCAACAATATTCCTGTATATTTCATCTATTGCTGATGCAGCCCCCCAATAAGGATCATACTCCAATAAAAAGGGATTTACAGCAGTTGAAATTACGAGTCCCTTACTAAGTTCTTCTACCGGTTTTATGATAGATGAATCTTGTGGAGAAAAATTAACAACATCTCCATATAATGGAGTAAGTGAAGTTGAACCCCTTACAGTATGATCGTATTGGAAAATAACCCAATCTTTCGATGCTATGTTTGGATCTGAAAGCATTTTAATTAATATATCATTTGTATCCTTGGGTGCCTGAGTTTGAATATCTTTTTGATCTCTTTTGACTATCTTGACATCTCTTGCATACAATGGGCCGCCTGTCAAGAATTCAGAATCCATATCGAAAATTTTTTCTCCTTCGTAGTAAACTAACACTCTTCTCTCAGCTATAGCTTCACCTATAACTACAGCTTCAACATCCCACATATCAAATATTTCGAGAACTTTACTTAGATTTTCTTTGGAAACTGCAAGCATCATTCTTTCTTGTGATTCAGATATCCATATCTCCCATGGTTTCATTCCCTTTTCTTTTAACAAAACTTTTTCTAAATTTATCTTGGCCCCAAAACCACCGGCATGGGCCATTTCGCCCACAACACAAGATAGGCCTCCTCCCCCTAAATCCTTCATACCATTTAGAAGTTTTTTAGTATTGGCTTCTAGGCATGCATGGATTAGAGGTTCTTTAGTAAGGGGGTCTCCTGCTTGTACGGCAGAGCGCGAAGAAGTTTCTGATGTCTCATCGAGTTCTGCAGACGCAAAATTAACTCCATGAATTCCATCCTTACCTGTTCTTCCACCAACCATTACAAAAATATCTCCAAGTTCTTTTACTCTACTGTGGATTATATCTTCTTTTCTGATAATCCCCACACACCCAACATTTACGAGACAATTGCCAGTGTATCCTGGATGGAAGTATACAGAACCAGATATTGTGGGTATGCCTACCCTGTTTCCATAATCCCTAATCCCAGCAACTACCCCTCTGAATAGAAACTCTGGATGCTTCAGTCCTTTTGGCAATTGATCATATGGCAAATCTAGAGGGCCGAAAAATATAGGATCAATTAATGCTACAGGTTGTGCGCCCATACATACAACGTCTCTAAGAATACCTCCAACTCCAGTAGCCGCTCCTCCGTATGGTTCAACAGCTGAAGGATGATTATGACTCTCCAAAGC
>JAAZKM010000229.1 GCA_012799835.1 Candidatus Methanofastidiosia archaeon | reverse complement strand
GATGAACCTATAAAAGAAAAATGTCCACAATGCAGTGGTCCAATGGCTATAAAAAGACTAAAGTCTAAAACTGAGATAAAGTGCTTAGATGAAAAATGCGGATACATTAAAACAACTAAAGATTAAAAAATACTGTACATTAACATTTTTGTGTAGTATCTTATATATATGGCAAATATTCAGAATTGTTTATATATTTTTTTTTGGAAAGAGGGTTTTAAATGGAGAATTTATTAAAGGAAACAAGAAGACTAAATAAAACGTTACAAAGCTATGCCTCAAACCAAGTTTCTTTTTTAGATTTAAGCAAGATCCTTTCGGATATATTAGTGGCGAATGTATATATAGCTAGTAAAAAGGGGAAAGTCTTAGGATATGCTTTGTCAGAGGATTTTGAATGCGATATTATTAATACAGAGATTATAAAAGACAGGAGATTCCCAAAGAAATACAATGAAGAGCTCTTGAGAATTAATGAGACTAGTGAAAATATAAAAGAAGCTACTGATTGTGTATTTGATAATGTTTCAGAATGTAGTTATCCTGATAAAATTACTACTGTTGTTCCAATAAATTCAGGAGGAAACAGGCTAGGCACTCTAGTTGTGGCAAGATTTGGCGAAGATTTCAATGTTTCTGATTTAATTCTTTGCGAATATAGTGCTACAGTTGTGGGCATGGAAATTCTTAGAGCAACAACTGAAGAAATAGAAGAAGAGGATCGTAAGAAAGCTATAGTGAAAATGGCTATAGATACTCTGTCTTACTCAGAAGAAGAGGCCATGACACATATTTTTAGAGAGTTGGATGGTATGGAAGGAGTGCTCGTTGCTAGTAAAATAGCAGACAGAGTTGGAATAACAAGATCTGTTATTGTAAATGCACTTAGGAAATTAGAGAGTGCAGGGGTGATTGAATCTAGATCTTTGGGGATGAAGGGAACGTTTATAAAAATATTAAATGAAAAATTAATTGATGAACTTGAAGGCAAGCAATAAATTATGGCATCTTTTGATGTCATTAATTTATTGAAAATGTTTAAAAAAGAAATTTAAAAAGATTTAAAAAAATACTAAAAAATACAAAAAGACTTATTTGTATTGGCTAGTTTATTATGTTATAATACTATGGTGATTACACACATGTGATGATGTCAATGGTAGTGCTCAATAGAGTCCAAAGATAGATGATTCATGTGGAGGGAAAAAACTTGGAGGTGAAAGTATGTCAGTAGTATCAATGAAAAGCTTATTAGAAGCAGGAGTTCATTTTGGGCATCAAACAAGAAGATGGAATCCAAAGATGGCACCCTATATTTTTACAGAAAGAAATGGTATTTATATCATTGACTTACAAAAAACTGTTAAAAAAATAGACGATGCGTACACTGTTATGAAGGAAATTGTTGCAGATGGCGGAGGAGTACTTTTTGTAGGAACAAAAAAACAAGCACAAGAAGCAATAGAAACAGAAGCAAAAAGATGTGGTATGCATTATGTTAATCAAAGATGGTTAGGTGGTATGCTTACAAATTACAAAACAATCAAAAAAAGAATTGACAGACTTCATGTATTGGAGAAAATGGAAGAAGATGGAACATTTGAAGTTCTTCCTAAAAAAGAAGTTATTAAACTAAAACATGAAGCTGAAAGATTAGAAAAATTCTTAGGTGGAATAAAAACTATGAAAAAAATTCCAGATGTTTTATTTGTAGTTGATCCAAGAAAAGAAAAAATAGCAGTACAAGAAGCTCATATATTAGGAATTCCTGTAATAGGAATTGTAGATACAAATTGCGATCCAGATGAAATAGATTATATTATTCCTGGAAATGACGATGCAATAAGGGCTGTTAAACTATTAACAGAAACTATGGCAAACGCAGTTATAGAAGCTAAACAAGGTGAACAAACAGAAGAAAATTAATATAAAGAATACTACTAGGAGTTGTTATATGACAGCTCTTAGTCTTTGAAAATTAGGAGGTATATAATGGCAATATCGGCTTCTTTAGTAAAAGAACTTAGAGAGAAAACATCTGCTGGAATGCTAGATTGCAAAAAAGCATTAGAACATACAAATGGAGATGTAGACAAAGCAGTTGATTATCTTAGAGAAAAAGGATTATCTT
>JAAZKM010000228.1 GCA_012799835.1 Candidatus Methanofastidiosia archaeon | reverse complement strand
TATATGCTCTTGATAAAAAAGCTGACAATATCAGTATTGATAATGTCTTAAGACAGAGTGTGGGATTAATATCCAAGTTCCCCTCAATTGTTGTATATGCTTACCATGCTAGAAGACATTTTTTTAAGGGTAAAGATCTAATCTTAAGAAATCATAATCCTGATTATTCAACAGCAGAAAATTTTCTATATATGCTAAGAGAGGATGGAAAGTTTAGCAAACTTGAAGCTGACACTCTTGATATTCTTTTGATTCTTCATGCTGAACACGGAGGAGGTAACAATTCTTCATTTACAGTCCATGTGGTGACATCTTCTGGAACAGATACATATTCCGCAATATCTGCTGGAATTGGATCATTAAAAGGTCCTCTTCATGGTGGTGCCAATAAAAGTGTCATGGCGATGATGAAGGATATTAAAGACAATGTAAAAGATTGGGAAGATGAAGAAGAAGTGAAGGATTATTTAAAATTAATACTTGAAAGAAAGGCCTTTGATAAGATGGGTGTTATCTATGGCCTTGGTCATGCAATTTATACCAAATCAGATCCAAGAACCTTGATACTCAAAAAGAAGGCAAGAGAGCTTGCAAAGGATAAGAAAAAAATGGATGAGTTCAAACTATATGAACTTATAGAACAACTAGGCCCTGAAGTATTTTATGAAGTTAAGAAGTCTAATAAAGTAATCACGGCTAATGTTGACTTCTATTCTGGATTTGTGTACAACTGTCTTGACATACCAAAAGAACTTTACACGCCATTGTTTGCTATGGGCAGAATACCTGGATGGTGTGCCCACAGGATTGAAGAGCTAATATCAGGAAAAAAGATAATTAGGCCTGCGTATGCTCATGTTGGTGAGTTTATACCTTACACTGAAATAGATAAGAGGATTTAAAATCCTCATTTAATTCTTTTAAATGTGAAATCTCACGCACTTTATTTCTGTCATCTCTTCAATTGCATATCTGGGGCCTTCCCTACCATATCCAGAATTTTTTACCCCACCATAAGGCATCAAATCAATCCTAAATGTTGGAATGTCATTTATCATGACACCCCCCACATCCAAATTGTCAATCGCATAGTAAGCATTTCTAAGATTTTCAGTAAAGACACCTGCTTGTAGGCCATATATTGAATCATTCAATTTACTTACAGCATCCTTAAAGTCAGCAAAGGGGATCAGAGCCAGAGTCGGACCAAATGTTTCATCTTTTACAATTTTCATTTCTTCAGTCACGTTTTCAATGACTGTTGGCCTTAAGATAGGGCCATCTCTTTCGCCGCCACACAATATCTTAGCACCTTGGGATTTTGCCTCCTCAAGCCAAGATTTGACCCTTACTGCCTCCTTTTCATCAATCATCGGCCCAATATCTGTAGTCATTTCAATTGGATTACCGATAACAAGATTATTTGCAGCGTTAACTATTTTTTCTCTAAATTCTTCATATACGCTTTCATGAACATAAGCTCTTTGACAGTGAATACATACTTGTCCAGAGTATCCAAAAGCCCCCATTTTAACAGCAGATACTGCCTTGTCAATATTTACATTTTCATCTATGATTACCCCTGAATTTGAGCCAAGCTCCATCGATATTTTTTTTAAGCCGGCATTTGAAGTAATCCTTTCTCCAATAATTTTACTACCAGTGAATGAGATTTTTCTAATTGATGGATTTTTTACAAGGTATTTTTCTGTGTCTTCAGCGGAACAAATAACAATATTGAGCGCTTCTTTTGGCAATCCTGCTTGTAATAGAATCTCCCCTAAAATCAAGGAAGTCAAGGGGGTTTTTGATGCAGGTTTATGTATAATGCTATTACCTGCCGCAATGGCGGGACCTATTTTATGGCATACAAGATTCAAAGGAAAATTAAATGGCGTGATGGACAATACAATTCCAACTGGCACCCTTATGTAAAAGCAATACCTATCCATACTTGTAGGGGCAGCGTCAAAGGGTATTACCTCCCCCCCAAGTCTTTTTGCTTCTTCAGCAGATAAAACAATAGTTTCATGTGCCCTTGATACCTCTCCTTTTGAGAAAGCAAGAGGTTTTCCGCTTTCTAATGTCATCGTCATTGCTAACTCATCTTTCCTCTTCATCATTAATTCAGCAGTTTTAGATAAAATTTCATACCTCTTATACCGACTAAGGCTTCTCATAATCTTGCTTCCCCTAGCTGCAGAATCAACAGCCTCCTTTAGAAGCTCTGGAGAAGCCTTTGATACGAGATCAATAGATTTTCCTGTATAGGGATTTATTACCTCTATGTAATTACTGGTATCAATCCATTTTCCGCCAATTAGAATATTTTTCATATTAATCAGTTCTTTTACATATATTCTTTTTAAAAGTTTATTGAGTTTTCTATAATGATTTACATCATTAATTTTAATTTGCACTAGTCATTGTTAATCGAAAGCTTTATATATATGTTATCACTATTAATAATTAGTGGCAGTTATTGGCAACAACTGTCACAAGTCATCAATGGAAATATATTGTCTATTGTTATGGAAATGCATGCTTTTCATGGCAATGACAAAGGGACTTCTTAGTCTCGATGGTAGAAATGCATGCTGCTCTACTAGAAAGGCAAAGTAGTACCCAAAGAATTCCCCTCACCTGAAAATGGTCTTATGGGGGGAATTCTAAACATTTTGAAAAAAATAAAATGTTGTTTCCGATCTCAAGTCACTATATTTCCATACTATAAAGTTCTTCTAAAATTTTACACTGAAATATTTTATTTTTTCATTAGATGAATTATTTTGATATCTTGTATGTTATTTTTAATATATTCCAATATTAGTCTCCTATGGCACTTATCTGGCTTGTTTTCAGAACACAGCAAACATATAGTATGCTTATCTTCCAATATTCTATCATAAGTTTTTTTTAGACTAGGGTCTCTTAATAATTTATTGAATTCTTTTTCATAATACCCCCAGTCGTGATCTTTTTTATATTTATTGAGCAAAGTTTCCGGTGTCGCTATTGAAGTCTCATGCTCATACTCAGCGTCACATATTTCCTTTAAGAAATACCTCAAATCATCTTTTTTGGAAAATCCGGCAAGTTGCGAGGTATTATGTCTTCTTATATCTATTATCTTAGTTATATTTGATTCTTTTAACAAATTAAAAAATTCTTCTGCACTTTTCTCCGATGTCCCAATTGAATATATAGTTTTCATTCAATAATCTCCATACTAAATTTATTTCATCATTTATTAATGTTTCTTTCATGTACTTTATTGCATAATTTGGACACAAAGATAGGCCTCATACAACAGCTAATTAAAAGTTGTTTCCAAGAAGGCAAATATATCTACTGAAATCAAACTCAAATTATGAAGAAATGGCATTAGATTATAGAAATTGCCGATTTAATTTTTTCTTTATGTGACAATGTATAAAACACGATATAAAATTTGAAAAATGATAAGTATATTGAAAAGAGAAAACAAATAATGGACTTTATGGCTCAAGCCTTCTTCTATCATGTGGAAACAATACGGCTTCTCGTATATTTTCTAGATTTAGCATTTGCATAATGAGTCTATCTATACCGAGACCAAATCCTCCATGTGGTGGCATTCCATATCTAAAAGTTTTCAGATATGTTTCAAATGAGGATACTATAAGTCCTTTTTCCTTAATTTTTGTTTTAAGGATGTCCACATTATGAATTCTTTGACCGCCGGAACTTATTTCAACACCTTTATAGTCTAAATCAAATGCTCGTGCCACATTACCATCAAAATTAGTGTAGAAGGGTTTTGTGGATAAGGGATATTTTGTCAAAAAATAAAGGTCATCACCATATTTTTCTTTGATTATATTCCCTAAAGCTTTTTCTGATTCAGTTCCTAAATCTTCGCCATGGCGTACATTGAATCCAGTTTCCTGAAGAAGGGATATTGCCTGATCATAAGTCACCCTTCGAAAAGATTTAGGTAGAGGAGATATTTCTACTCCCAGCAAATCAAGTTCTTTTTTCCTATTTTCACTTACATAATTTAACATATGAGAAACCAAATTCTCTAGTATGTGCATTATTTCTTCTTCATTTTCTACAAACGCCATTTCTATATCTATGGCATCTGATTCAGAAAGATGCCTTCGTGTGTTTGATTCTTCCGCCCTAAAATAATGGGCCATTTCAAAAACTCGATCCATTCCTGTAGCCATCATAGTCTGCTTATAAAGTTGTGGCGATTGGGCTAGGAAGGCTTCTCTCTCAAAATAAGAAATTGGAAAAAGCTCAGTTCCTCCTTCTGTTCCAGACGCACTTATTTTTGGGGTTTGAATTTCAATGAATGCTTGGCTTAGTAGATATTCTCTTGCAGCCGTTAATATGTCACTTCGAATTTTGAAAATAGCCATCACTTTTGGCTTTCGTATGTCCAAAAATCTATTATCTAGCCTTGTGTCAATATCCGCATCAACTTTTTCAGAAGGGTCAAGGGGTAGATTTGGCTCTGCAGTATTTATTACCTCAATTTCAGTGGGGATTACCTCAAGCCCTCCTGGGGCTTGTGGAGATGATTTTACATCACCTTTAACTGCAATTACCCATTCTCGCCCCAATGAATCCATTAATTTAAAAATCTCTTCCGACACTTTCTTTTTAGGGGCAGTAATCTGGGCAATTCCTTCTCTATCTCTAAGTAAAATGAATTTGATTCCTCCAAGATCTCTCCTCTCGTGAACCCAGCCAGTGAGAACTATCTCTTTACCCTCTTTCATATTATCTGAATAACAAGTTCTTTTAAGCATTTAAGCCTCCGTGTATAATTTATCTTTAAGCAACTTTATTGTTTTTGAAGGATCTGCTCTTCCTTCAGTTTCATTAACTACTTTTCCAAATAAAAAGTGTAATGCATTTTGATTTCCAGATTTATAATCTAACACAGCTTTTGGATTTTCTTTAATAACTTTTTCTAATATCTTTATTAATGCGTCTTCAGAACTTATCTGGTAAAAGTTCTTCTTACTCATTAAATTAGGTATTTCTTCGCCTGTGTTTACTGCATCTTCGATAATCCATTTAGCATTTTTAACTGAAAGCTCTCCCCTCTCAATAAAGTTTATCATATCGGAGATATGTTTTGGGGTAACTTTTGAAGTGGATATAGATAAGTTTTTTTCATTCAATCTTCTTTTGAGTTCAGTTGCACACCATTTTCCAGCTTCGATGGGATTTGAATTTTTTGCAGATTCTTCAAAGAAATCAGATAAATAAAGATCAGATATCAATGCATCAACTATTTCTTCCCCAAGAGAATATTCCTCAATGAATCTTTTCTTTTTATTGTGTGGAGATTCAGGTAATATTGATTCTATTTGACTTAATCTTTCAGGACTAACATAAAATGGAACTAGGTCAGGATCAGGAATATACCTATAATCAGCAAGAGTTTCTTTTTTTCTCATAGATTTAGTTATCATGCTTCCTTCATCAAAGTGTCGTGTCTCCATGGATATTGTTCCGCCTCGCTGTAAAACAGCTTTTTGACGGACAATCTCATATTTTAATGCTTTATACACGCCTTTAACAGAATTCACATTTTTTATTTCAATTCTATTTCCTCCCATTATTGAGATGTTCACATCCGCTCTAACAGAGCCTGATTCACCCCTTATCACCCCTAAATACTCAAGAGATAATAAAAGATCCCGCAAAAATTCTCTTGCATATTCTGGTGATTTAATATCCGGGGCAGTTACAATTTCAGCTAAGGGGATTCCACATCTGTTAAGGTCAACTTTACCCTCTCTTAATTCATATCTACCGGGATCCTCCTCAATATGGATTTCCCATATCCCCACTCCCATAAAGATACCGTCTTCTAATATATGTTGAGAAGTTCTCTGATAATTTGAGGGTAAATCAGGATAGAAATAATGTTTTCTTAATATATACAAAGGCTTATCACAAGCTTTACATCCTAAAAATAAACCAATTTTTAAGAGATTTTCAAGTGCTTTTTCATTAATACCCATTGGTTTTGATCCAGGTTGAGATGTGCATATAGGGCAAATATTATTATTTGGGGGGGAGTTTATATAATCTGTTGAACATTCACAGAAAATTTTTTGTTCAGTCTTGAGTTGGACATGTATCTCAAGACCAATTTTTAGATTTAAATCCTTGTATTTATCCTCGTGGGGCTGCAATTACATCCCTCCACAGGCTATTTCTACAGCCCTCATGCCTTTCAATAACTTAGATTCACACAGGCTGTTTGCATGAAGTTGTAATCCAACAGGTAATCCTTTAATTTCACCAACAGGCTGACTTGAAGCGCATATTCCTGCAAGATTTGCACTTGCTGTAAGTATATCTGAAGAATACATTGCAGGGGGATCAGTTATTCTTTCTCCGATCTTTGGAGGAAGCATTGGCATAGTTGGACCAATTAATAAATCATGAGTTTTGAATATTCTCTCAAAATCTTCTTTAATGGCACTTCTTGCTTTGAGAGCTTTAGTGTACCATCTATCCCGAAACTCTTCCATTGTGATAAATGTTCCAAGGAGTATCCTTCTTTTAACTTCCGTACCCATTGAGGATTCCCTAGTATTGGAAACAGCTTCTACTATGTCTTGCCCTGTAATATAGTAGCCATATTTGAATCCATCAAATTTAGACATTGCAGAAGAAAATTCACTAAACGCAATTAAGTAGTAAATAGGAACAACATATTTTACACTTGGAAGCGATACCGGCTCTATCTTAGCACCTTGTGATTCGAGTATGCCTATTTTGTCAAGGACGATGTTCTTTATTTTTTCATCAATGCCTTCAAAAAATTCTTTAGCGTAAGCAATTTTCATGTTTTGTATATCCTCATATTTGTAGTTCTCAACTACAGAAAGATAAGAGTTATTACTGTCAACTGTCATGGTGTCCCTAGGATCTTTACCTGCGATAACATCAAGTAAAAGAGCAATGCCATAAGTGTCTTTTGCAAGTGGGCCAGGCCCTTCCATACTCATTGCCATATCGGATACTCCATACCTAGAAACTAAACCATAGCTTGGTTTCATTCCATAAACGCCACAAAAGCTAGCAGGGCATCTTATTGAACCACCAGTATCACTTCCTATAGAAAGATCTGCAAAATCAGCAGCAACTGAGGCTGCGCTTCCAGATGAACTCCCTCCTGAAACATATTCAATATTTCTAGGATTTTTAGTTGGACCAAAGTAGGAAGAAGTTCCATCTGAACCGCATGCAAACTCATCCATGTTGCATTTTCCAATGATTATTCCATCTTCTTTTTTAATTGAGTTGATAATTGTCGCATCGTATGGGGCGATATAATTCTCTAAGGCTTTAGACCCACAAGTCATCCTAGTATTCGATACTGCAATATTATCTTTAATGGATATAATAAGTCCAGATAGCTTTCCCTGGCTACCATCATTTATTTTTTTCTGAATTATTTTAGAAGATTTTTCGGCATCCTCTATACATAAC
>JAAZKM010000018.1 GCA_012799835.1 Candidatus Methanofastidiosia archaeon | reverse complement strand
CGGATAATCCTAAATATTTACTTACTTTTAAACTCATTAGTATCTAACCCCATATTTTTACAAATCTCATTAAAGTCATTAATGTTCCTATCAAGTAACTCTGAAGGGAAATAGGTCTTCCCGTATTTATCTCCAACTGAAGATAAAAGACCATTTTTTTCCAATATGTTTAAATGATGCTGGACAGTTTTATATTCTATACCCGTTGCTAATGATATCCTGTTAGCATTTGAAGGATTTGATATTACGTACTTTAATATTAAAGCCCTATTGACTCCACCTCTTGAGCCTGCTATTAGCCAAAGGAGTATTTTTTTATCTCTATCCATTTAACTCTAGTATGCTCATTTTTTTTGTTTTATATGCTTATTCTTCTTGGCTTATCTACCGAATCTCAAAAAAAATATTAAAAAAGCATATTAAAAAGATTTACCAAAATTAATACCAAGTTTTTCCCAAATTGCAATTAAAGGTAAATATGAATCATTTTATTAAAACTTTGAATTTAAATTGTTCTTACTTTGCAAAGATCTTATTTCCATAAAGAATCTTAGAAGTATCCAACTCCCTCAATAGTAAGAGATATGAATTTGTATTCCTTACCTATATCTTTTAAAAGAGAGAGTAATGCCATATGTTCTTTCCCAGTGCCTGAAATTAGATTAACATAAATTTCGTCACCGATATCTTTTGGGAGCCTATCCCTAATAGCATTTTTTATATTCTCAATTGGCATAGAAGGATTTACTACTATCCAATCTACGTCTTTAGTAGGATTAAATTTTTCTCGTCCAAATTCATTAGTTACAATAATAATTTTATCCCAGTCTTCAGATATTAATCTTCCAACATGTCCCCAAGTTCCCTTGCCTGTTGATATTAAAGCGATGAGAGTTTTCATTAAATCCATCTCCTAATAACTTCGGACAATCTTTTGACCCCCATATTTATCTCTTCATCTTTTGGGAAGGAGAAATTCAATCTCATCGTATTCCTTCCTAGACTTTCTTCTATATAGAAAGCGCTTCCAATAACATAAGCAACATTTGAATTAATTGCGTCTGTAAACATTTCTTTTGTGTCCATATATTCTGGAAGAATTATCCAATTGAACATTCCTCCCTGGGGTCGTGTCCATTTACATTCTTTTGGCATGTATTCCTCCAAGGAGGATAACATTACGTCTCTTTTGTTTTTATAGAAATTTAATATTTTTACTAGATGTTTTTCTAAGTAATTATGGCAATATACTGCAGCTATCCTCTGACCAAAAGTATTGGTATGTAAATCAACTGCTTGTTTTGCAATTACCATTTTTTTCATCAATTCTCCATTTCCCACTGCCCACGCTATCCTAAATCCGGGGGCAAGTATTTTAGAGAAAGTACCTAAGTAGATGACGCGTCCATCTGTATCGTATGACTTTATAGCTTTGAGATGTTCTCCTTCATACCTAAGCTCTCCATACGGATTGTCTTCTATTACGACAAGATCATAGTTATTAGCTATCCTAATTATTTCTTTTCTTCTTTTTTCACTTGTTGTAATCCCAGTAGGATTATGGAAGTTAGGAACTAAATAAAGTATTTTGGGCTTCTTTCCATCTTCCCTTAAAGTTTCAATAGTTTCAACTAACAAATCTGTTCTTATGCCCTGATCGTCAGAAGGAATATCTACAAAATTACATAAATATGATCTAAATGCACTCAAGGCTCCAAGGTAACTTGGAGCTTCTACTAATACCACATCTCCAGGATTGATTAATATTTTGGATATTAGATCTAATCCTTGTTGTGATCCGTGAGTAATTAGAATATCGTCTTGAGTACATATGATACCGTATTTACACATCATCTCGGCAATATATTGTCTTAGCTCTGGATCACCTTCTGTAAGTCCATACTGTAAACCATTGTTATTTGAATTTAAAACATCATTTGTAATTTTTTTAATCTCTTCCAAGGGAAATGTTTGGGGATTTGGAAGACCGCCTGCTAGAGAGATTATCCCAGGTTTTTGGGTGAGCTTAAGAATTTCTCTAATCTCTGATGCTTTTACTCTCTTTGCAGTTTCTGAAAATAATGAATCATCCATATAAATCAACATAAAGAAAAATTTATTATAATTTAAATAACTTTCTTTTATTTATAGATTTTTTTAAGATACCTTCCATGAGACCTTTTAACAACCCTAAGATTATAGGCCCGTAGAGTAGACCCAATGCTCCAAACATATATGCTCCGCCTAAGAAACTTACCAAAACAATGAAAGGATGTAATTGTGCTTTGTTTCCACCAAGTTTTGGAAAGATATAAAAATTATACAATATAAAAAGAAATATTACTCCATAAGTTAAAATAATCAAGCCTCTAATCATGTCGCCAACTAAGAGATAGTAAAATCCGACTGGAACGAATACTGTCCATGGGCCCACAACAGGTAATAATGCAGCCAATCCTGTTAATAGGCCTAAAAGGAATGAATATGGAACTCTAACTAACAAAAAACCAATTGTTGCAAGAAGAGAAATAATCATTGCGCTCATTACATTTGCATATATTAAACCGTTTATTACGGTCTTGGTAGGGCCAAGTATGTCAATCATCTCTTTTCGATAAACATCTGGTATAATTTTCTCAAAATATCCTTCCACTTTCTCCCTTTCACTTAGGAAATAAAAAAGAGAAAGGAATAACACCACTACATTCATCAATGTAAGAGGAAGTTCTCCCAAAATACTGGAAAAAAAATCCGAAATGTTGATTATCTGAGGAAATGTTTCAGAAATTACTCCGTAGAAAGGGCTAGCTTTGACATCTAATCCCAAGAAATCAAATATCGTAGTGATATTCTCTTTTTTAGTATTTGTGTGACATAATTAAGCTGCTCAACAGCTTTGTAGAATCCATATAGTATGGTAATGAGAAACGGGGCAGATATAAAAAGAGTCGTAAGCGCAGCCGATAAACCTCTTCTGTTTAGCTTACTATTAATGTAGTTGTAAACAGGAAAAAATGCATAAGAGAATATTAATCCGCCTAATATGCCTGAAATAATTGGGTAGACTAGGTATATACCGAGTATCAACACAAGGGAAACAAATGTTAATTTAATTATAGCAACTCTATCCATAACTATCCTACTTGTTTTCTTTTTTAAAACTTAGCCAATCAAGAAACTTTATTAGATTTTTTATCTTTGATCATTTTAAGCCTATACTTATTTTCTCGTTCTAGTTCTTCCAATCTAAAATCAATAAACTTCTTTTCTGATTCTAATTTAGGTATAATTTTTGATTCTAGTGCATTAACTCTTCTTTTTGTTATTTCAATATCCTTTAGAAGTTTTTTAAGAGTTGATTCTGCTTCAACAGCCTTTATTATATATTTGAGAACTTTCTCATATTCTTCTATAGTTTCATCAATCTTTGAAGAAGTGGATAAAATACTATATCCCCTCTCACTTATTCCTGTTTTAAATGATACATTAGATATTTGGGGAACTTTAACGCCCATGATATTTTTACTATCTAATTGAAATTCAGGATTACCTTTTTTTATTAATGCACATGAAGATACAGCTAAATTGCCCTCAAAGGCAATTGTCATCCCTAAGTATTTTTTTGCTACTTCGTAGCTCTCTTCAAGTGTTTCTTGAGCTTCTTTTGCATCTTTTACAAAGCCAAAAAGATTAAATATTAAACCATCCCGTTTTTTCTTTAAAATAACATAACCTGTTTTAGAAAGTTTAATTTTTTTTCGGAGCTTGATCAACTCTGACCTAGTAGGCTTTATTTTGGGCATCTCTAAAACTCCCGATATATTTTTCAATTAACTCATCACTTACTCTGAGCAATTTTTCTTCAGGGAGTTTAGATAATATCCTCCATCCAATATCTAAGGTAGTTTGTATCTCCCTATTTTCATTAGATTTTTGTGCAATGTAATTCTTTTCAAAATCATCGGCAAAATCTAAAAATAATTTGTCTGATTTTGAAAGGGATTCTTTACCTACAATTGAAACAATTCCTCTTAGATCTTTCCCTTCTGCATATGCGGCATACAACTGATCCGACACAGACTTATGATCCTCTCTAGTCTTACCTTTTCCAATACCTTTACTCATCAATCTTGAGAGGGATGGGAGTACATCAATTGGAGGGTATATCCCTTTTCTTTGGAGATCTCTAGAAACAATAATTTGTCCTTCTGTAATATAGCCTGATAAATCCGGTATGGGGTGGGTGATATCATCACCGGGCATTGTTAGAATTGGAACTTGAGTAACTGAGCCATTTTTACCCTCAATTTTGCCAGCCCTTTCATAAATTGAGGCAAGATCTGTATACATATAACCAGGATAACCCCTTCTTCCAGGAACTTCTTCTCTTGCAGATCCTATTTCTCTCAAAGCTTCGCAGTAATTTGTCATATCAGTCATTATTACTAACACGTGCATGTTATAATTAAACGCAAAAAATTCAGCTGTTGTCAATGCAATTCTAGGTACAATTATCCTTTCAATTGACGGATCTGAAGCAAGATTTAAAAAAACTATGCCTCTTTCTAATGCACCCGTTTTTTCAAAGTCACTGATAAAATACTTTGCTTCTTCTTCAGTTATTCCCATTGCAACAAAAATAACTACAAAGCTCTCTGTACAATCCAAAACTGTAGCTTGTCTTGCTATTTGTAATGCAAGTTCATTATGAGGTAATCCTGATCCAGAAAATATTGGTAATTTTTGCCCTCTGATTAAAGAATTCATTCCATCTATGGCGGATACTCCAGTCTGAATGAATTCTTGTGGCGGAGATCTTTTATAAGGATTGATAGGGAGTCCATTGATATCTAATCTAGCTTCTGGTACTACTTTTGGGCCCCCATCTAAAGGATCCCCTGAGCCAGAAAACACTCTACCCAGCATGTCATAAGAAACAGGAAATTTTAACACATCACCATAAAATTTCACATATGCATTTTTATCTATGTTTCTAGTTCCTTCAAAAATTTGAACAACAACTTTATTTTCAGATGTTTCTAACACTTGGCCTCTTTTAATACTCCCATCTGAAAGGGTGATTTTAACAAATTCTCCATATCCTATATTTTTAACACGTTCCAAGAAAATTAAAGGCCCTTTTACTGAAGTAATTGTCTTATATTCTTTCAAAAAATCTTCACTCTCCTAGAAGTGCTTTAAACTCTTTAGACATTGTTTCATTTATCAAACCTATTTTTCTCTCGAAATCTTTTCTATATCGCACTTTAGACAACTCTGCTCGAGATTCAAGTTTTAGTAATTTGTCAATTTCAATTCCACTTTTAATTGCATTGTTGCCTAATCGAGAAAATCTAATAATTGCGTTTAAAAGTGAAAATTGCCTCTTTAAAGAATGAAATTCATCGACTTCATGATAAGAATCTTGTTGCAAAAATATTTCTCGTAACATTCTAGCGACATCTAATATGAACTGTTGGTCCGAGGGGAGTGCATCTGCACCTACAAGCTGCACGATTTCCTGTAGTTCAGCTTCTTTTTGTAATATTTTCATTGCTTCAGTTCTAGTTCTATCCCAATCAATAGAGATTTTACTCTCAAACCACTCTTTTAGTGAGTCATAGTAAAGTGAATAAGATTCAAGCCAGTTTATTGAGGGGAAATGTCTTTTTTGAGAAAGATTTGAATCTAGGGCCCAAAATGTTTTAGTAATTCTAAGTGTATTTTGAACTACCGGTTCGGAGAAATCTCCTCCTGGAGGGGAAACTGCGCCTATGATAGTTACCGAACCTATCTTCCCCCCTAATGTGACAACTATACCGGCTCTCTCATAAAAACTAGATAGCCTAGAAGATAGATATGCAGGATACCCTTCTTCACCTGGCATCTCCTCCAATCTTGAAGAAATCTCTCTCATGGCTTCTGCCCATCTAGATGTTGAGTCTGCCATAAGTGCAACATCATACCCCATATCTCGATAGTATTCGGCAATTGTAATTCCTGTATAGATTGAAGCTTCTCTTGCTGCTACTGGCATATTTGAAGTATTAGCTATCAGAACAGTTCTATCCATAAGGGGGCTGCCTGTTACAGGGTCTACTAGTTTAGGGAACTCTGTAAGAACATCAATCATTTCGTTTCCCCTTTCCCCACACCCAATATAAACAACTACTTTAGTATCGCTCCATTTAGCTAGTTGCTGTTGTATTACGGTCTTACCGCTTCCAAATGGCCCTGGAATAGCTGCAGTCCCGCCCTTTGCTAGGGGAAACAAAACATCCATAATTCTCTTGCCTGTAACTAAAGGAGCATTTGGGATCATTTTATCTTTGAAGGGTCTTGGAACTTTAACAGGCCACCTTTGATACATTTTAATAACTGTGCCATTATCCAACCTACACAATATATCTTCAGCAGTATATTTTCCTTGTTCAACGATGTCAATAATTTCTCCTTGAATATTTGGAGGTGACATTATGAAGTGTTTTGTATGTTCATTCTCATTTACATACCCAATTGATTCGCCCAAATTTATTCTATTTCCTTTTTTCTTTAACGGAAAGAATTCCCATTTCTTTTCTCGATCAATTCCCGGTACTTCAGCTCCTCTTTTAATAAATTCTCCCATTTGTTCAGAAAGTTTAGGCAATGGCCTCTGAACTCCGTCATATATTGAACCAAGTAATCCGGGTCCTAACTCTACAGATAAAGGCATACCTGTTGTAATTACTTCATCCCCAGGTTTTAATAATGAAGTATCCTCATATACCTGAATAATTGTCTTATCATGATCAATTTCTATTACCTCACCAAATAATCCTTTGTTACCTACTCGGACTAATTCGTTTATTTTAGCATCAACATTTGTTGCTACGACTACCGGTCCGGAGACTCTATACACTGTACCTTTACTTCCCAAATTAATTACCCCAGAGGTCAACTCCGATTATATGCTTAATTTTATCTCTTAAAATATCGCTCAGTTTTAATCCTAAAACAATTACTGCCGGTTTTACAGATGTGTCGACTCTTAATTTAGCTTTATTTGAAAGAGTGTTGTAATATTCAGGCTGGATTATTATTATCCCCACATCTTTATCTTTAAACATATCGTTAAGATAATCTTCAAATTGTCTACCATCTATAATCCTTTTATTTTTTCTTATGCCCAATAGTTTGAATCCTGTCACAAAATCTTCATCCCCAATTACTCCAAATTCCATCAGATCACCAAACTATTTTCGATTATTTTTTTTTCTAGATTAGAAGCTTTACCTCTAGATATTTTTCTTAGATTATCAACTTCTATTTTTTTGGAAATGATATAATGGAGAACAGGCATTATGTTAAAGGAATCGCCAATAAAGTATTCTTTTGCACATTTCATCAGGTATTTCTCTAAATATTCCTCCAAATAAAATAAAGTAGTTTCATGTAAATGCTTTTCTATTATTGATCCATATGGAGTCATTTTAACTTTCTTTAAAAAATCCTCTTCATTTGATCTTAAGAGTGATGATAATTCTTTAACATTAAAAAATAATCCTCCCTCTATTGTATTTTTCTTCTCTTCTTCAATGCCAAATCCATATCTTTTCATCCTTAAGATATTTTTTATGTTTGTTATATCAATTTCAGTTTTTATAAACTTAATAAAAATAGATTTTTTTTCATTCCTAAATTTTTCAAGAATATTTTTGTAATATTCCTTGAAGAGTTCCGATTCCAAATCAGCTATTTCTTTATTTTCATCAATAAATTCAAATCTTTCTATTTTTTTTAATTTCTTGATTACCTCCCCATAAGTAGATGTTTTAACTAGAGATTGAATAAAATTAAATGGCATCTCCCCTATTGGAATAAGTGTTTTTTCAATCTCGTATTCAGAGGAGTTAGAATACTTTCCCCTTAAAACAGCTATAATGTTATGGATATCCCATTTACTAAATATTGCAAAAGCATATTTTGAAGCTGCTTTACCCCCCATTTTAATTAGCTTATTGTAAGTATTTCCCAAATTATAATTAATCGAGTATTCTATTAGTTCTACGCCTTTGTAATTCCCTGATAAAGATTCAATCTCATATTTATAATTTCCTTCCCCTAAAAATCTAGCTATCTGAGAAATTTCCATATTTAGGAGTTTGAAATAGGTATTCTCTTTATATAATTTGCTTTGCATAGCCCTTACTCTAGTATTAAGATAACTGTAGTTTGTTTCTTCAAAATAGGGACTAGAGATGGATACACTTGAACCCATATTCTACCTCGCTAAAGGAAATATCCCTGATTTCTTTCAAATTGTTTTCAAACACATGGCGTAAAATCGTTTCAAAGGTGAAATCTTCTTTAATTTTTCCTGTAGCATCTTCAGCCAAAATTCCTCCTACGGCATTAACATTTCCACGGTACCTTTTCCCTATCTGTTCCCGAATATAATTTTCATCTTTTTTATTTGAAAAAATATATTCAAGATCCATCGAAAGAAGTAATTTTTTTAAGATAGCCTCTTTTTGACTTTGATCAATGTTTTCGAGTCTATTTTTAGCCTCAAGAAAGATTTCTCCGAGTACGTCGTATTCCATTTTTAATCTCTTTCTTTTAATTTCAAGATTAGTTTTGGAAGCTTCAGTTTTAGCAAGTAAAGAAATTTTTTCTTTTAGAGTTTCCTGTTTTTTTAGTTTTAGATTATTTATGGCAATATCAATCTCTTTTAATTTTATTGCTTTTTTTTCTTCTACTTCATTATCATAGTCTCTAGCTATTTTTTTGGCATCTTCAATTATGTTTTTTGTTATCGTACTTACGTTCATTTGATCATCCTAAAGAAGTTGCGGTAACACCACAAAAAGAAGGACTAATGATACAGTAAGTCCGAAGATAACTATTGTTTCTGGAATTACAGTAAGAACTAATCCCTTACTAAAAAGCTCTTCTTTTTCAGTAATCGCTCCTACTGCAGCAGAACCTATGTGTTTTTCTGCCCATGCTGCTGCAAATCCTGTTGCTATAACTGAAATGACAGAGCTTAATACAACTATTGCAATTATTAATTGTTCCATCAAATCACCTCATCTTATTATGTTCCAAATGGTTTATATTTTACGCCTCCACCTTCATAGAATTTTGTGAAAAATTCAACATAATGCAATCTCAAGGCATGCAGGAAACTAGCAATGATTCCAAGTAATATATTCCCCATATGACCTCCAATCAATACAATATAACCTAATAATATAAAAACACCACCTTTGGGAAAAATTACTTTTGTAACAATACTATTTATTACAATAGCTATCCCTACTGAAGAAAGACCAATAGCCATAAGTCTTAGATAAGACAAAATATTACTCATTAAACTAAATATATGTATTAATCCTATAAATCCTTCTCCGATGATTAGTAGAATAATCGAAGTTAAAAAAAGACTAATTCCGATGTAGAAAAATGGTCCAGACATATAAATATTAATTGTAAGGAAAATTATTGAAAATATTAGCATAATCCATGAACCTTTTTCTAGTATGGCTTTTTTCAAGTTATGATTGCGATAGTGATTAATAAATCCAAATGATAGGCCTAAAAGAATGTGGAAAATACCAATGGCCATTGAAAGAATCATTATCGGCATAAAATCAGTAATTCTGTTTAAAACAGGCATTTGAAGGCCAAATATTTTATCAATTCCTAGAAAATGGAAGATACCAAATCCAAAAAATTCTCCATAAATAATCCCAAATATGATTGTATATAAGCTTGAATATTCCAAAATACCAAGGATCATCCCCCAACCCTCAGTTTTAAATTTAGTTTTCATAAATAAAGATGTAAAAAATATTGTCAATCCGTACCCAATATCCCCTAACATTATTCCATAAAATAATGGGAAAGTAATAAAAATTGCAAACGTAGGATCAATCTCTTTAGTTTTAGGGTATTCAAACAATTCAAGTAGTAATTCGAATGGCTTTATTGGAATCGGGTGCTTAAATTCAATAGGCACATCTTCATTATGACTAAATTTGACTTTATCAATTGTGACTCTATTATTAAATTTTTTCTTGAGGATACTTTTGATATCTTGGTATTTGTTTTCAGGTATCCAGCCTTCAATAAGGAAAGTATTCTTAGTAGTTGTAAATCTTAATGGGGCTTCCATTTTTTCTATTTCATTTGATAAAAAATCTTCATATTGTAATAGATGAATTGATTCTTGCTCAATTATAGCATCCATCTGATCTTTTAATTCAGTCCTATATGCTTCAAGCTGCGATTTGGAAGAAATTAGATTATTAACCGAAGAAATTATTTTTTTTTCGATGCCTATGCCTTTTAACTCTCCAATTGATTCAATATTTTCAATCTCTTTAAGCACTGAGTCTATTTTACCAATTTTTTCTGAATATCCTTTAATAATATTTTCAGTTTCAAAAACTTCTTTTTCAAGATTTCTTGAAACTTCACTTTTAGTATAAGTTGCCTTAATATTCCCTAATCCATTATCAAACTTATGTAACAAAGACCTAATTGAAATTAATAATTCTGAAAAAATTGCAACTTCACCTAAAGATTTTCCAACTTCAAATGTCTCATCGTGCTCTTTAAAGTCTATAATATGAATTATTTTTAAAGAATGAAGGATATCAATAGTTTCCTTCATATTATCTTTAGTTCCGACTAATACGATTTTAGTCATTCTTACGTTAGAGTTCATCTATGTACCTCATGAATTTAGTAAGAATAGCTTCAATTGCTTTATCTTTTTTTCTTAAAGCTTGATCTCTAACTTTTTCAATTTCTCGCACACCTTCCGAGATAGATCTTTGTTTTTCCATATATATCTTATCAATTTCTAATTTTTGCTGTTTATCAATGTCTAAATCAAGTTCATGTTTCCTTTTTTCAAGTATTTTTTCAAACTCCAAATCCAATTCAGCTAAACGGATTTTACGATTCTCTTCAGCTTCCGCTATGATTTTTTTTGCAGTATCTTCTGCCTTTTTTATTTCTAAGAGTATCTCTGATTTTTCCATAAAAATGCAGCCAATTATCGACTTAGTCAAGAAAAAATCATTTATATATTTTTGGATAACACTTAAGCCCTATACTTCAAAACAGTTATTATGTATGGGCTCATTGATATCTTAATTTCGAGTTACACCAAACCTTCATCAATTAAGGATTTTTTGACTCGCTCTATTGCCTTAATAACATCTTCCTCTGATTTAGCTCCGGTACATACAACTTTGCCACTTCCAAATAGAAGTAATACTACTTTTGGCTCTTTTAATCTATAGATTAAACCCGGGAATTGTTCAGGT
>JAAZKM010000227.1 GCA_012799835.1 Candidatus Methanofastidiosia archaeon | reverse complement strand
TATCTGGAACATTAACAGTGAAGCTCCATGGGGCAGTGAACTGTGTTCTGTTTCCGGCAGTGTCTACAGCGCATACCCTCCAGAAGTATGTTCCGTTGTAGAGCGGAGTCTGGATAGTGTAACCCATGTTTAATAAATCTGGATCATCAATATTTATTCCTAAGACTTGGAATACTCCTGAGACGTTTGTCGTTTTTTCAGGTGGGAAGGTGATGTCTGTTGAGTATTGGATTATATAGCTTGAAATATTATTTAATACTTCCTGAACTCTTGAATGCCTCCATTCGAGTTGTGGATTGCTTGAGTTAAGAGTAAATCCGTTTGAAGGAGATCTTAGTGCAAGCTTAAGTTTTTCCCATGACAAGGGTGGTGAAGTACTAACTCGGAAGTTTCTAGTTAAAGAGTTGGTTCCCTTATTGCCAGCTGAATCTTCAGCGTACACTCTCCAGTAATATGATTGACTAGAGTTTGTTTCAGGTAAATCAAAGCTTGGTACAAAGTTAGTGACTGTTAAAGGTCCTTTTTGGTATGTTCTATTTTTCCAATCAGGAGTTGTTGTATCACCAGAATCAACATCAAATATGGAAGACATATTTGCCCAAGAAGAGGTAGGATTAGGAAAGCTTGCATTCCCAGATATCTGTATATAGTACCTTACAGGGTTTGAAAGATTATTTGTATCTGAAACAGCACTCCATGTAAATGTTGGCCTCTTGTTCTGGCTTACCTGTCCATCTGTCAAAGTTAATAGATTTGGTGCGGGAGGGCCTGTTGTATCTACAGTGAATCTCCAAAAGTCGGAGTAGCTTGTTGGATCTAGATTTGATGCGACTTGCCAATACCATACGCCATCCTCTAATCTACCTATTGGAGGTGTTGGTGGTTTTGAGAGCGATACATTATACGCATTTGGTCTCATTACAGAATTACAGTAGTCTCCTTCGTATTTATTTACGGCAATATAATCTGGATATTCAGTGTAATTCCTAAAGAAATCTGGCGTAATATTGGGAGAATCGTATCTTGCCAGTCTTAGATTATACCAAGATGAAGAAGGAACTTCTTGCCATTCCAGTATAGGATTATTGTAATCTAAGAGGGAAAGGTCTGAAGGTGAAATTAAGTTTGGTGCTGAGGAAGAGATTAAAAATCTCCTGGGGGCGGAGTACGGACTCTGATTTCCTAAGGCGTCTCTAGCAGAAACTCTCCAATACCAAGTTCCGTTTGCAAGGGCTTGAGACTTGTGTCTGCGTAGTATCCCATCGATTCCCCAGTTAGTGGTCCCTGTTCCACCACAAAAAGTAGGGGTGGCTTGAGCTTCATTTACATCCGCACTTTGTGTAACAACATCTGTTGTAAAGTTAGAAGAAGTGGAGTACTGTATTGTATACGTAATACAGTTATTTTGTCCTGAACCGAGAATTCTTTCAGCGGATAAATCAGATATTCTATAAAATGTAAAGTTAGCTACATTTGAGTTGAATGGTATAAGGGCAGCTTGATCTGGTTTGTGTAGGCTTGGCGTGTCACATGCTGTATCGATGTAGAAAGTTGGGCCATCTGAAAAAATATCTAAATTTGATGCATTGATTACGTTTCCAACGTTTCCAGCCAAATCTTTCCCTTCTACAGTCAATAAAGCTAAACCATTCTTTGCAGGATCTGTTGGAACTGTGTATGTCGCGGTGTAAAATGAACTTTGATCAGAAGGTGAAATCTTAATATCAGTATCCTTAGTCCATGCACCATCATGTGTTTTAATCTTTACAGTAGGTGGCCCCTGAAGAATCTCGGTATAGATATTAATAAGTAATGTGCCAGAGCCAACGATGTCAGGTGAATCATCGTAATCAAGCTTTGGTGTTTTGACATACCTCACTCTAAAATTTGGTGGTGAGTTATCAATTGTTGTTACTGGGTAATAAGGGGGGGCAAATCCCCCAGAACTCATATTAATCGTCCACCTACCTGGGTTTGTACCTGAATCTTCTGCGGAAAGCACAGTTAAATAAATTGGGTTAGAAGTAGTGCCAGTAGTTCTTGTATATTTCATAGTTTTACCATCGTGAGAACCATCTGCATCACTATTGGCATAGTCTATTACCCATCCTGATGGTGTAAGTTGAACAGCTTTACTTGCCAATATATATCCATCAGGTGCAGTAATACTAACATCCTTCCATGCAGGGTCAGGCGTTCCACTAAGTGAAAAAGTAACTTTGAATGTCATAGGCATACTATAACTACTAAACGAAGTAGTTTTTGATGTCTCACTCGTTATGACAACACCTAAAGTTGCACCGCTGACTTCAGTAATATTAATAATATTGAATATTGATGTGATAAATAATAATCCTAAAATAATAGAGGAAATCTTCTTATTCAAAGAAATCTACCTCCTTTTTTGAAATGATCAGTTTTTTTATTGTGAAATATCGATTCTTGACAGTATTATCCATATAATCAACTCTCTCTATTGTATCATAATTTAAACCAATTTTTGGTTCATAATATCTCAAGCTAATACCTCCCTATGATGAAACAATATAAAAACATTACCGTGAAACAATTTTCCCTTAATTTCAGAAAATGAAACACTCAAAATTAGCTCTCCTCCAGCATCTTCACCATTTTTTCTAAAAAATCCTCCCAGTTTTCCGCCTTCATCTTGCCCTTCCATTCGATGAGCTTGAAGTAGAGATCGTCTGGGATTCCTTTAATCGTTATGCTTTTCATCAATTAACCCCTATGAATAACAATTATCAGTTTTCGGCATATATAGGTGTAGAGAGTTATCTAATATCATTATCATTAATCATTAATAGTATTTAAAGCTTTCGCATTTATTGCTTATCAATGCAAATACTTCTTAAGAAATCTTTGGAGTTTTTACTGCTAACACTTGCTAAAATAGTTATAGATTAAGATTAAAAAAGACTATATCCTAGTAACATAGAGGAATAAGTGATTCTCTGGAAAATCTACATCTTCCAATTATTATTGAGATGGATGAAGACGGTGTGTATGTTGTTAGCTGCCAATAACTTAAAGGCTACCGCTCTTATGGAGACACTATAAGAATAAGCCTTGAATAATATTAAAGAAGCTATAGAGCTTTACTTAGAAGATCAAAACCCTCTAATATTATTTTGGCATTATCATAATTAATTCAATATGTAACCTTCAATTGGCACAGATTTAAATAATAGTATAATTAAAATATATCTAATGAAAAATGTTGAAGATATTGAAAAAATAATAGAAAGGGAGAAGGAAAAACTTCTCAGAGGATATAAGATTAAAAATATAGGCATCTTTGGATCTTATGCCAAAAATTCTGCTAAAGAAAAAAGTGACATAGATCTTATTGTTGAATTTGAGGAGCCTGTTAGTCTTTTAGGTGTAATAAAAGCAGAAAATTATCTAACCGAACTATTAGGAATTAGGGTGGATTTAGTTCCAAAAGAAGATATACGAAAAGAACTTAAAGAAACTATTCTAAAAGAAGTGATCTATATTTGAAAAGGGAGTATACACTATATCTGAAAGATATGTTAGAAAATATAGAAAAAGCAAATTATTTCATTGAAAATCTGACTTATGAAGATTTCAAAGCAGATGAGAGAACTAATTTTGCTGTAATTAGATGCTTAGAGATAGTCGGGGAAGCTTCAAAATCCATTCCTAAAGAAATAAAGTCAAAGTATAATGATATACCTTGGAAAGATATTGCAGGCTTAAGGGATAAAATCGTGCATGGTTACTCTGAAATAAATTTATTCAGGGTATGGCTTGTGGTAAAAGAAGATTTTCCCATATTAAAGGAAGAAATAGAGAATATTATGAAAGATCTAGGAATTTATTAATAGGATTATAGTTATAGGAAAGTGTTTCATCTCTTGTTATACCATTATGGCCTCTTTTAAGATCTAATCTCAATGAAATAAATCTTTGGAGTTTTTACTGCTAACACTTGCTAATGTATAATCCAATAAAGATTATATTCAAGTAAATAGGTTAACTAATAGGATAATATAGATTAGGAAAATCGTTTGTGATTAATTTAATTTTACTATAAAATTAAAAGCTTTGTTTGAAAGGCTAAAACAACAAAATCAATCAAAAAATGATTTAAATAATAAAAATATTTAATGTATCGGTATGAGTTACAAGCTTGATAGAGAGTTAGAAATAATTAAAAAAATAGATGGATTTCAGAACGTTAGATTTATTTTTCTTTATGGGTCAACTGCAACAGGTAATGCGAGGAATGATCCAGACATAGATCTATGTATATACTATGAAGGCCCAGAAAATAAAGCATTCGGATTTAGGCTAAAAGTTTTATCCAAACTGGGCAATGATAAATACGACGTTAAAATCTTCCAGCAACTCCCTCTTTACATAAGAAAAGAAGTGTTGAAAGGAATATTGGTCTATGCAGATGATTTTAATTTTGTTCATGAAACTGCAATTAATACAATAAAAGAGTTTGATTATTTTAAGAGATATTATTATGACTATATAGGATTAGAAATGATAACATGAGAAAAGAGATCATTCTATCCAAAATAAGTAAAATTGAAGAAAGCATTCCATTGATAGAAGAAAATATCCCAGAAGATTTTGAAGAATTTGAAAATTTAGGATTATTGAAGGATGGCATCTATAAAAGAATACAATATATGATTGAAAATATTCTTGATATCTGTGCAATAATTAATTCTGACTTACAATTTATCCCCCCAGGGGAAGAAGATGACATTATCAACAATCTAGTCAAAAAAGAGATATTGTCACAATCTATGGGAAATAAAATCAAAGAGTTTAAAGAATTTAGAGATATTATAGTTCATAGATACGGGAAAATCGATGACAAATTATCCTTTGAATTGATACACGAAAATCTAAGTGATTTTAATAAAATTATAGAAAAAATAAAAACAATCATTGACCGTTATTAATCGAACAACTTCTTGATGCTCTTCTCATAAGGCGCCTTTAATACCCCTTTTTCAGTTATTATCCTAGAGATGTATTTGGCAGGTGTCACGTCAAATGCAGGATTGAAAACATCTATTCCTTCAGTTGCGATTCTTTTTCCGCCAATATGGGTGACCTCATCTTTGTCCCTCTCCTCTATTGGGATGTCATCACCAGTTTTTGCCTTTGGATCAAATGTTGAGATGGGTGCTGCAACATAGAAAGGTATGTTATTCTCTTTTGCCAATACAGCCACCTGATATGTCCCGATCTTATTTGCAGTATCCCCGTTTAGCGCTATTCTATCTGCGCCAACAATAACTTTTTGGATCAATCCCCTCCTCATTGAAATGCCTGCCATGCCGTCACATATCAGTGTCACAGGTATGCCGTCTTCTTTTAGCTCCCATGTTGTGAGTCTAGCGCCTTGGAGAAGCGGCCTTGTCTCAACAGAATAGACCCTAACTTTCTTCCCAGCTTCAACTGTGGCCCTAATTACTCCTAGCGCTGTCCCATACTCAGAAGTCGCAAGTGCACCAGCATTG
>JAAZKM010000226.1 GCA_012799835.1 Candidatus Methanofastidiosia archaeon | reverse complement strand
TCAGTATTCAAATCATCATAATCAAAATCATCCCCACTTTGGATTTCCGTTAAATCTAAGCTGGCATGACCATCAAAGTTTTCTATTATTTCCATAGTTGAATCTATATATTTTTTTACTCTTAAAAGAGTTAATTTAAAGGAATGTACCGAAGATTCTAATCTTTTTAATAAATTAATACTTGTTAGTTTTTGTATCCCTTTTTCCCTGCCTGATTGGGTAAGATTTTCTGCCTTAATGCCTGTTTTATTTTCATATTTTTCTAAACATGAAGGTAATATGTATAGGGACGGAGTATAAATGGTTAAATTTAAAGATGTTAGCACATCATAAATATCATTGTAGTTTACTGCACCCTTTAAGCCGGTTAAATTTTCTCTTATGGCAATAGGTTTTAATCTTTCGGGATAAGAACCAATATCTGTAGTATCATAATATCTTTCTATATGCTTTCTACTTCTAGCAATAGTAACACTGTCCAGTATTTTAAAAAAATCAAAGTCCAGCATATTCAGCAATCTTTTGGTGCTTCTGTCCTCAGGCTCTAAATCTGACCAGAAAGTAAAGGCTCCTTGAGCTGATTTAAAAACTTCGTCGATGGATTTTTCCATATTTAATTTTGTCTGTAATTTATGACTCTCACCTTCATAAGACAGAGCCAATTGATTTTTAAGGTCTAAAAATCTATTGTTTACAGGGGTTGCCGAAAGCATTAAGACTTTAGTTTTTACTCCCTGCCTTATGACCTTGTTTAATAATCTTAAATATCTGTTTTCTTTTTTATTATCTTCATCACCATATATTTGACCGCCATTCCTAAAGTTATGGCTCTCATCTATTACAACCAGGTCATAATTTCCCCAGTTAATCTTTTCTAAGTCTATGCCGTTTGATTGTCCTCTTTCCCTTGATAAATCCGTATGAAAAAGTACATCATATCTAAGCCTATCTTCTGATAGGATATTATTAACATAATTACTCCTATATGTATTCCAGTTTTCCGACAGTTTTTTGGGGCATAAAACAAGAACAGATTTGTTTCTGTTTTCATAATATTTAATGACAGCTAAAGCAGTAAAAGTTTTTCCTAAACCCACACTATCGGCCAGGATACAACCATTATATTCTTCAAGTTTATTTATTATAGTAAGGGCAGCATCTTCTTGGAAATTATAGAGCATATCCCAAATTTTACTGTCCTTAAAACCTGTAAGATCATTAGGTAAATTGTCTTCTGATAAGTCTTCCAGAAATTCATCAAAAATATTATAGAGGATAAAGAAATATATTAAATCGGGGCTGTTTTCCTGGTAGGCGGCACTTATATTGGTCATTACTTCTTCTGTAACATCTTCCAGTTTTTCTTCATCGTTCCATATTTCTTCAAACATTTTTAAATAAACATCACTCATAGGGCTCTTTGATTTTTGGACTATATTATAAATATTATTGCCCTTTTCCCTGCCTATATCAGCTAGGGTAAAACCCTGCATAGGTGCATAACTATATTTGTTTTTACCGTTTTCCAAAGTTAAAAAGCCTCCCATTACTCCATGGGTCCTATTGGATTTAAAACTTGCTTTTCTTTTTATCCAATCTGCACATTCTTTTGCAATAGATTTTTGTGTAAGTTCATTCCTAAGTTTTACTTCAAAGTCCGTTCCATATATGCCTTTTTCCCTTGAAAGTCTAGGTATGTAAAATTCCCTGCTTTTCTTTTCAGCCATTTCTTCGGTAAAAGTAGGTTCCGTAAATATGAACCTAAATTCCTCCACTTCTTCTAGTTCTTTTTTCAGTTCCTGGTAAGCATATATGGAGAAATAAGCAGAAGCCATTGATATCATAGTTTTTTCTTTTATTTCTTTTTTAAAGTCCTCATAAACTCTTTTGTTTACATTATCAAAAACCTCCATAATCCGCCTCCTTACTTAATAGTCAATATGACATATATATTATCTAAGTCTTCCTGCAGAATACCTAAGTATCTTTTTGTAATTTGAATGCTGCCATGATTTAACGCTTCCATGATCAGAACAGGTGATACCCCTGTCCGCCAGGCCCAGTAATCTCAAGTTTTTCGTAGCGTATGAGGCGAAACAGATCCTTCAATTCCACACATGTTCCCTGCATTAGACAATATGTTATGTGCTTGCTGACTAGAAATAGGTTTATTAGTTCCTTTTCTGCTTTTAAATAAATAATTATCTTTCTCTGGTTAAATTGCTTAAGCCGTTTTTAGAGGAACATAAATATCGCCTAGAACTCGTTTTTCTGCCGCTCTGTCTCTGTACATAACTACTAAAGTAAAGTTAACAGCACCTAGTATTATAACTAAAATTAAAACAACTGTTATCAAAGGAAGAACAGAACCTTTTTCGCCTTCTGTAAATTTCTGTATCTTTTTATATAAATCATTTTTTAATAATACCCTCGAGATTTCTTTATTGTTTGCTGAAATATTAAAATATGTTTACTTTACTATTTTGTATGGTATAATATTAATAAGGTAACCGGATTTTTGAAGGTG
>JAAZKM010000225.1 GCA_012799835.1 Candidatus Methanofastidiosia archaeon | reverse complement strand
TTGCTAGCTTCATGGAAGATGAAATTGAAGAAGTATTAGAACAAGAAAAACATAAAAAATTTGAAGGTATATTGAAAGACGAATTTACACTTTTTGGAGAAGAAGAACTGATAGAAGATGAAAAAACTGAACATAAAGTAGTCGATGAAACAACAATACGCGTTGATGAAACTTACATTGACAAAAATGAAAGACCTTCTACTGAAAATTTAAGCAGAGAAAATCCATTTAAGAGGTTTAGTAAAGAATTTAAAAAAGAGGACTAGACGTAACTGCACTAAAAGCCCAATAACTCTGCACCAAAAATCTGTAATAGTATGCCGGCTACAATAACAATAACACATATACCTACTACTACTTCAGGACGGATTTTCAATCCACCTTCATCCTCATCAAAGTATCTGATGAGTCCCGCGCCAGTAGCTGGCATTGCTCCGCCAACAGCTTGTGGTTTTCTCTTTACCATAAACTCACAAACAAAAAAAGTTTATTCATTATATAAATTTATCGTAGAGAAGGAAATAAAATGACTTTAGAGAGCATTATTAAAAGAGATTTTTTAAAATTCTATATTCCTAGTGAAAGAGCCCTTGCCATAGAGACAATGAAGAAGAATGATATCTCTGAACTAATAGTTCTAAAAGAAGGAACTAATACATTTTTAGGCATTATTAAAATTAATGATATCCTATCAAAACCAGAGGAAGAACAGTTAGCTTTACTTATGAGAAGGGAAGTCCCAGTAGTTAATATAAAAGATAGCATCGAAAAAGCTGTTTCTTTTTTTTTAAGCGGAGATTATTCCTATTTACCAGTAGTTGAAGATAACAATGTTATTGGAATTATATCTCTAAATGAAATTCTCCCTCTGATTAATAAAAAGTATAAGATTAAAAAATCAATTTCTGAGTTTATCGATCATAATTATTTCATGAGTGTATGGAAAAATACCCCAATTTATGTTGCCTCTAAAATAATGTTAAATTTTAAAGTATCGTTCCTTGCAGTACTTGATGATGAAGGTAATTTTTTGGGATTGTTGGATACTACTGATATGATACGGGCGGGAGAAATACTTAGCGGGATTACTGAATCCGATGCTACAAAAGGTGAGTCAGGAGATGATTGGGACTGGAACTGGAAATCCTCGGTGCTAATAGGGACAAGTAATTTTTATATACCGAATAAACCAGTTTCAAACTATATTAAAAAAGAATACTCAATCATAAATCAAGATTTATCAATATCACAAACAATTGACACATTCCAAAAGGACGGAACAAGATATACTGCCATCATTAGAGACAATAACTCACTTATTGGAATTTTGAGGGATATTGATATTCTTAAGGTTTTTAAGGATTCAATCTAGCTAAATTGTAAGAGAAACATTTATATGCAATTTTAAGACAACAATTTTAAATTCTGAAGGGGTTAAGATGGTAGAGACCATTATTGATGACAAAATTATTGAGAGAGTATCAGATATTGCTCGGCTAAAACTATCTGAAACGGAAAAGGAAAAGTTCGAAGAAGAATTTGAGAGGATTCTTAAGGAATTTTCCATTATTGATGAGATTAAAGTTGGCGAAAATGAATTGTATTATGTTGTAGGAAATGTTAATGTTTTGAGGAAAGACTCAGAATCAAAACCTTTCAATAACATTAAGGGTATTAGAGATAACTTCAATAGAATGGAAGACGAATATATCGTTGTTCCAAAAAATCTTTAATTTAGTGGTATCATGTTTACTAAAGATCTTATT
>JAAZKM010000224.1 GCA_012799835.1 Candidatus Methanofastidiosia archaeon | reverse complement strand
GATTACCAGCGGGATTATCTCCTGAAGGTGCTGGGATTCACCCTGAAAGAATGAACCGGAAAATTTTCATGCGGTTACCCTGATCGATAACCCCGCATCGTTGTATTTCAAGCTCGCCCGATGGCTGATAAGGAGATTTGTTCAACCTTCTTAATATTTTTTGAAAAACAAATGTGATAATTGATTAGTATTTTAAAATTGGTTATAATCGGTGGAAAATCGGTAGCCTGATGGTTGTTCAGGCCATGGGGTTCGGTTTGAAATGAACTGGGAAATTCAAAGGAAGGCGGGCCTTGCTTGTTCAACTGCGGATCGATGAGAAGACAATCACTTATGCTGGCAACAATGCAGTACTAAGTAAGGTATTCCCGCAATTAAATGAAGAGGACAATTATTATGTTTAGCCACTTAAATATAAATTCAAGGCATATAATTCATTCTCTCTGCAAAGATGGAAAGGCAACATTAGGTGCTAAGACCGTAGATATCTCTAATGAATCATCAAGGGAAATGCTTGCTCTTGTATCAATAAATTTGAAAAGTTTAATCACCCTAAATGGAAAGGATTTGGTCAATAATGTTAAATTGCTTATGGAAAATTTTAACTTTGAAAATATAAAAAACCAAATTAATGATTTAAAATACGAAAAAACTCAACAAGCAGAAAACTTTAAATTGGGTAAGATAAAAGTATGTTCATTTCGTGGCTTAGCTCCACTGGGAAGAGAATGGGAATATGATTTTAATTGTAAATCGCATTTAATACTTGGGCCTAATGGGAGTGGAAAGTCTTCGTTATTGGGTGCAATTTGCTGGTGTTTAACAGGTAAATATTTTAGAGATGATTGTCCCCCATGTGAACCCGAAAAGATTACAGCATATCCTTTGAATGATAAGGCAGGAAAAAAAATAAAAGATCGTGATGATGCACAATCGTTATTAGATGAAAATGGGACATGCTCTCTTATTGTTCCATATTGGGTTGAAATCGAACTTATTGGTAGAACTAAAAAACTTATTCTCCGAAGAAAGAATGTAGATGGTTTGACAGTAAAAAATGATGGTGAGGAATGGAGGAAAATTACAAGTATTAAGGAAGCCGATATTGATGAACTAGATTGTGAACTAAGATTGTTAATGCCTGCTAAAATTTCTCACATCAAGCTGGGGAAAAATCCCGATGTACTACGATTACTTGCTGAAATAACAGGTTATGGTGATTTAGAAATAGTTTCGCAGCTAGCCGAAGATTTAGTCACTAGCTCTCGGAGAATGGCCACCGCAATAGAAAATAAAGAAATGCCGCCACAAAAGACCACTATAGATACATGTATCACTAATATTAAAGAGATCGCAACTACTAAAGTAAAAGAACTTCCTGCCTACGAGAAAATAGACAAAACGGATCGAACTTTAGATGACGTCAAAGATTTTGGTATTGCAATCAACGAACAAATAGAAATCGTAAAATCTCAACTGGCTTCTGATTTAAGTCTGGAAATACCTAATAAAGAAAATGCGGAGGCGTTTCGAGTTTGGCAAGATAAAAGTACTAATCTACCTG
>JAAZKM010000223.1 GCA_012799835.1 Candidatus Methanofastidiosia archaeon | reverse complement strand
ATGGCATCAGGTTTAAAAGAGTCTCTTTTATTTTAAAAGAATTGATCTGTTTCCCGGTAAAATGCACTACATCGGAACAGGTATTCCCGACCATCATAGTTTGGACTTTTATATAATAATTGCCCGGAGCTTTGTTGTGTTTGACCCTGATATTCGGGTGCGTTTTTTCAAACAGTAAAATTAATTCTTCAAACTTTTTCTCGTAGCCCGGCGGTGGATTTGCCAACAGCCTCAATTCAATTTTACTGTCATTAATGAGTACAGGTTGGTCATAGACCAAAAGCATAAACAAAATCAATAAAAAGCCCAATAAAAATACAAACTTATACCAATTAAACATAATTTAAATTGTCCTTATTCAACATAAATTTATTCATCAATCGATTCCTTCATTTATCTGATTTCAATTTTTCATGGGTAATTTAGCAACTGATTAACATTAATTAGATTCCAAATCTGGGAAAGGATTGGCTAAGCTTTAATGCATGTTTCTTCCAAGGTTAGAAAGGTAGTTTGGAGTTGTCATTTTAATTCGTTCTTGTGATTGAATTTAATCATATTATAAAGGATCTTCCACTCGTCTCCTGTGGATTCATATCTTTTGTTGTCTCTCGTAAGACCAAAAATCTGTCCTGTATATACTACATACCCTTTGCCGATTTTACCTGTAACCATAACAGGGTTACCAAATGCATCTTCAAATATCACCTCTGCTTTCCCTCCTTTCTTAACATAGAGGTGATCATTATATTCATGTTCAATAGAATCTCCTTTCCTGATATTCCCGATTATTTGATTCGTAGCAACATTTGTTAAAGTTCTATTGTTGGTGATTTTTCCTCCATATCCTAGACATATTTCAGGGAAAATAGGTCGTCCAAAATCTGAACCTTTAACTCTACCTATTGCATTATGTGAAAAAATAGCAGTTCCACCTTTTTCAACAAAATCTCTAACTGTTATTTTCCAATCTTCAGTCATATCCCACATATACCTTGTTGCTGGAAAGATTATCGTATCAAATTTTTTTAGAGTCGCCGCATTAGGATCATCAAAGGTATAAACACTAATCTGAGGAATGCCTGCTAGGCTACTTTGAACCCCTTCATAGAATCCATCTCCGCGAGAATAAATCCCCACTGAAATGTTTTTTTGGGGCCTATTTGAGGCGATATATTTTTTTCTTTCCCGGCGCCACTTTATGTCTGATGCAATATTCAAGTCATCTAAAATTCCTTTAACCAAAGGATCTGTTTGTGGGAGTGACAACAACGATTGCTTTGCTTCTAATATTTCTTGTTCCGCCTCAGTATATTTTTCATCAGCCAACAGCTGTCTTGATAAAAAATATTTATATCTTGCTTCAATAAGATGTCTTGCTTTAATAACATACTTTTTTACTTGATTAAATAATTCTCGTGAAGAGGGACTTATTTTGCTTTCTGCGATATCTAAATATTTCACAGCTCTTTGGGCGGCATCATATTTACTCTTGAAAAAGTTAAGCGGGGCGGGAATCGTCAAATCTCTTGTATTAGATGCCAGCCTCTGAAACAGTCTGCCAGTATAAACTTTCATCATATCATCGGCTGCATCATCGCCAAAAAGAAATCCGGTTATCCGAAGAAGTAAATCTTCCAATATTTCATCAGGGGCAGAATCGGCAACTGGTGTAGAGGTATGGTTTTGCGGAAGCCAACCCCATCCTGGAGCTTTTGTATT
>JAAZKM010000222.1 GCA_012799835.1 Candidatus Methanofastidiosia archaeon | reverse complement strand
GATATTATTCAATAAAAGAACTTCAAAACATGTTCAAGGATTATTCTTTAAAAATAGGTTCATTATACCCAAAATTGACGTTTTTACCTATTATAAACAGTTTCGGAAGATACATCGTCCTAATAGGGAAAAAATCTTTTTAGCATTGAAATATCCTATGTTGATAAGAAAATTAATGAAACAATAAATCAACGGAAAGATAGTATATTTAATGGTAAAAGGTCTGATATTACAAAACTATCTGTATATAGGCCTAGTATAGGCAAAAGTTTAAAAATATACATAATTTATAAAAAGAAGGGATAAAATGATAGCATTTATATTATGTGTTGTACAACCTGGGTCTGAAGAAGATGTTATTGAAAAAATATCTAATATGAAAAATGTTATTGAAGTGCATGAACTCTACGGAGAATATGATATGATCGTTAAAGTTAATGTGAAAGAATTAGGTGAGCTCGATATTCTCACTAGCGCCATCAGACGAGTTCCTGGTGTACAAATGTCTTCTACGATGATAAAAAAATGAGTATAACTGTTCTTAGAATTGGTCATAGGCCTGAACGCGATCATCGGATTACGACGCATGTTGCATTAGTTTCAAGAGCATTTGGAGCAGATTCAATTTCAATTTGGGAAAAAGATGAAAAAATAAAAAAAAGTATAGACAGTGTATGTAAAAGGTGGGGAGGTAATTTTTCGGTTCATTTTGAAACTTATAAGCAAGCTTTTAAAAAATTTGAGGGGATCTCTGTTCATTTAACAATGTATGGCATACCATTTGAAAATAAAATTGAAGAAATTAAAGACATAGTTTTTAAAAATAATAGTAATTTGATGATAGTCATAGGTGCAGAAAAGGTTCCAAAAGATATATATGAAATGTCGGATTATAATCTCTCGGTCACTAATCAACCTCATTCAGAAATATCTGCACTTACACTTTTTTTAGATAGGCTATATTCTGGTAAAGAAATCAAAAAAGAATTTAAAAACGCAAAATTAAAGATTATCCCATGTGAAAAAGGAAAAAATATTATCACTGGGGAATCTGAGAAGTAGCAGTATCTTGCCACATTCTTTGTTCGTATTTCCATACGCCGTTTTCTTTTTTGTATAGTTCAATGAAAGTTCTTGTTTCAGATCCTTGATTGTTTTTCGCAGTTATAACTCCTATAACTTCTGCATCATTTCCATGTATTTTTATTTGACTGATATTTACAATAGTGATGTTTGTTCCATCAAATGCTGCTTTGTTTAAAAGATTTGATATATCTTCTAACTTAATTCCATACTTGTTTTTGGAATTTTGAGATATTAAGTCATAATACGCATCAATATTCCTAGTGTTGTAGTATTCAATATGTAATCTCACTGCTTCTTCAACTTTCTTTTCTTCACTTGTTTGTGAGAGGGAAACGCCAGCTATTGCAGCTATTATTACTATTAATGCAACTACCCCAATTATTACTATTTTCTTTGTGTCATTTAAGAATGATTTATCTGTTTTAGTAGTGGTAGTTTTTTTTATTGTTTTTGTTGCGATACCCTTTTTTTCTGCGGTTTTTGTAGCTTTAGTTACTTTTTTTTCGGTAACATCTTTCTTTTTCTTAGTAGCTATACTATCACCTTAGAGTGAAAAAATTAAATTAGTTTAAATAACTTTGCAATCATATGGATTCAACGCATATTTAATTCGATAAATTCTTGAATTTTATTCGTTTCTCGTTCTCTGAAACAAATTGGCTCTTTATTATCTGCATATAGTCCAATGTTTTCCTCAAATGATTTTTTATTATTTATATAAAAGATACCAAGTGGTAATTTTTCTGTTTCTATTGATCTTTTGAACGCTTCAATTCTGTCATAGGGGTCATGTTTATCATCAATATAGTAAGTATTCTTTTTAAACCATTCATAAGTATTTATCTTATTAAATGAAGGGCATTGTTGAAATATGTCTACTATCGCATAACCCTTATGATTAATTGCTTTCTTCAAAATTTCTTTTGTTTGTTCTATATCTCCAACGAATGCACGAGCAACAAAAGAGGCGTTCAATGCTATGGCTACAGCAATTGGATTAAAGGGGTCAAGTATAACACCCTCCACTTGTAACGTTGTTTTAGTTCCCATCATTGTAGTGGGAGACGCTTGACCTTTCGTCAAACCATAAACCATATTGTTGTGTATTATGTTTGTTATATCAGGATTTCTCCTAATAGCATGGATCATATGATTGCCACCTTCACCATACATATCTCCGTCTCCGCCTTCCGCAATTACTGTTAGACTTGGATTGACAGCTTTTACAGCTGTAGCTATTGGAAT
>JAAZKM010000221.1 GCA_012799835.1 Candidatus Methanofastidiosia archaeon | reverse complement strand
TTTATATCTGGTGGAATTTCTCATGCTGCGTTTGGGGGAATAGGATTAGGATTATTTTTAGGCTACAATCCACTATTTACCGCAATTATTTTTAGTGTAATTTCAAGTTCTATACTCGGAGTAATTTCAAAAAAAACATATCAACGCGAGGATACCCTAATTGGAGCAATGTGGGCTATTGGTATGGCATTCGGTATTTTTATGATTTATATGACTCCAGGGTATATAATAGATCTTTCAAGCTATCTTTTTGGGAATATCCTTACTGTTTCAAGAATTGATATATATATTATGATTTTCTTAAATACTATTATTGTTTTAATAATTTTTATAAGATATAATGAATTTTTAGCTTTTTCTTTTGATGAAGAATTCTCTGAGGTGACAAATGTCCCTGTATTAAAAATTTATATTATTTTATTATCTCTTGTTGCATTAACTGTCGTAGTTTTAGTAAGTGTAGTAGGGATTATACTAGCAATGGCACTCTTGACTCTTCCGGCAGCTACAGCCAGTATTTTCACAAATAGTCTCAAAAGAATAATAGCACTATCTACTTTAATTGGAATATCTTATATGTTACTTGGAATAGGAATGTCTTTTTTGCTAAATCAACCATCTGGGGCAACAATAGTTCTTGTTTCAGGAACTTCTTATTTAGGGATTTTAGGTATTAAGTCATTAATTAAAAAATAATAATCAGAAGGGATTGGATGTCTATTATAAGCATGTCGATAAATGATGAATTGTTAGATAAACTGGATAAATTGCTTCCTATTAAGGGATTCTCAACTAGATCTGAAATTATTAGAGAAGCGCTGCGAAACTACATAACTACTGAGGTATGGGAAACAGAAAAAGGACGTTTAGTAGTTACTGGTATGGTTATATCAAATAAGAAATCAGAAAGCCCTTTGAATACAATTCATCATAAATATGATTATGTAATTGAAACTACATTGCATACACATCTTGATGAAAAAAACTGTTTAGAGATATTTATTTTAAAAGGTGAATCCAGAATAATTAAAGAATTTTTGACAGAGTTAAAAGGCCTTACCGGTGTCAAGGCCGTAAGACATGCTTTATTATCTGCGGAGGTTTAGTCTAATGCAGATATGTGGAGTAGATGAAGCTGGCAGGGGGCCAGTAATAGGCCCACTTGTAGTTGCTTCTTTTTCACTACCTGAAGAAAAATTATACTTAATTGAATATCTTAAAGTAAAAGATTCAAAAAAACTCTCTCGAAAGAAAAGAGAAAAGATTTATTTAGAGATAATAAATCTTCCAGGAAAATATTTTTTTAAAATATTAAATTCCTCTTTTCTTAATAACGAAATGAAGAAATTTAGCCTTAACTACATTGAGCTTCTTGCTTTTAAAGAATCTATACTTGAACTTAAGACTCCTATGAAAAAGATCATATGTGATTCTTGTGATGTGAATCCTGATAGATTTTCTAAGAATCTAAAGGAATTACTTGGAAGCGAATTTTCTTCCTGTGAAATTGTAGCATCCCATAAAGCAGAAGACAAATATCCTGTTGTCGCAGCTGCTTCAATACTGGCAAAAGTAAAAAGAGATGAACTCATAAAAAAAATAGAGGAAAGTGCTGGAGTTTCGATTGGTAGTGGATACCCCAGTGATCCAAAAACTATAAATTTTTTAACTGATTACTATAAACAAAACAACAAATTTCCAGATTTTGTTAGAACTGAATGGAAGACTTTGTATAATATAAAGAATGAGTGGAATCAGAGAAAACTTTATGAAATCTAGTCGTTTTTATTTCCAATACCTAAAATTGTAACTACTATTATGGCTGTTATGGCTGAAAGTATGTAGTTTCCAAAAATTAAGTAAAATATTATGCCTAAACCTATACCTATGATCATATTTGTTCCTTCTGATTTGAATTTATTTTGACTTTTTTGTTGGAGTTTAATTTTTTCCTTTTTCATAACTGTCGCTCCTTTTGTCAAATTTTTTGATACCTTAATATAGTTTACTCTCAAGGCCATATATGCTCTCAGTGAGAGCTAAATATTGAGTAGTAGAATTAAAAAATAATTAAAAAATAATCTATTCGGGAACTTTTGCGAACATTCCTACTCTTTCACTCTTCTTTGGAATTCTTCGAACATCAACGATAATAAAGTCCTTTACTGCCCTGACAGCACTAAAAGGAACGAGAACTAAATTTTCCTTATCTGTTATCATATTGTCTAAAATAACATCAGTTGTAGGTTCAACAACAAGAGCTATAAGCTCTCCAGTATCCTCATTTATCACCATATCGAAAAGAGTACCTATTTCATGTCCTTGTTCTGTTACAATCATTTTATCTCTTAATCTAGTTGCTGCAATTTTACCCATATTATCCCCTAATAATATAAGTTTATAATGCTTTTTGAATATAAGTTTTTCCCATTATTTCTCGAGTAACTCTATAATTTTGTCAAGTTTATCTTGGGTCATCATAGTGTAAGGGCTTCTTTTAGCCTCGACCATTTGAGTAGCCTGCGAAAACTTAACGAATTTGTCTAAAATGTATCCTAATATATAGGTTGCTATAAAAGATAAAGGAACGAGTATAAATAAAAGTTCAGTTGTCTTTAAATCAATTATTAATTTTATCTTATCAGACGCAGCAATTACAAGGAGTGCAAAGTTTACGTAAACTAAAAATTGTCTGCCAAGATCAAATCTGTATTTCTGTTCAAGAAAAGATCTTCTAAAACTTTTTAACATTTCCTTAGACATGTACAACCTCATATGACTTTTTTATCCTTTAAGAACGATACAAAACAGTTCTTACTACAGAAGTAAAGTCGAGTAAGGTGCTTTTTATCTTTCCATAATTCTAACACTATACGATTTTTATCTTTTATGTTAAAATCTACCTTACAATGGGCACATTTTTTAATTTTCTTTTGCATTTGCTTCACCAATCGGAGAAACTATTAAATTGAAAAAACTACCAAATATTTAATTTTCACTTGCATAAGAAAAAATTAAATATTTAGGTCTCTTAAGGCTAGTTCGATATCTTCTGCCTTTATTGTTTTTCTTTTAGCATGAGCAGAATAGTCTTTAGCTTTTCTTGCGATTATTCTTGAATAATCTTCAAGAGCTACGCCCAATACTTTGCATGCATCTTCCGATACTCTTTCAGCCCCCTCTTTCCTTAACAGCCTCTCAAGAGGTGCAAGGGGGAGTTCTTCTGGCTCTCTCATAATTATACCTCCTTGATTGCCAAAAAAGGCAAAATAAAGTTAAAATTACTAATAAAGAATCTTATTTAAACTTTTCTCTAAAAAAGACGTTATATTAGCCTAAAAAGAAATTATTCGATTAAAACAGCGTTAATTACGCCATCTTGCCCGGGTCTTGAGGTGACCCTTGCCTTACCAAACTCAGTAGTAATTATTGCACCTTTTGTAATTATACTTCTTCTTACAAAATGTCTGTTTGCCGGATTTTCTGCGACACCTGTTATTTTAGCTTTTTTGTACCCCTCTTTAGTTAAAAGATTAGAATAATCAGCCCTCATGAGCTCAATTATTTCGGTTCCCCCGAAACATCTTACCTTTTTTTTGCTGACTTCTCCAATTACTGTAAATGTAGATTCCCTGCCTAACTCTCTCTTCAGTTTTTTTCTTGAACGTGTAAGTCGTCCACCTGTTGGTTTTCTTTTTGATCTAGATTGCCAAATTGACATATAATCACCATTATATATGGCCTAAAGATTTGATAATGTTTATAAAGTTTTCCTATATTTCTAATCACATATGGGAGAATTTAATTCAGATATCATCAAATCTGAGCATGGCGGGGGAGGCGAAATGATGGAGACACTAATTAAGTCTCTATACGTAAATGGCTTCTCTCTTAACAAAATTATGGGCGGATTAGGCATATCGGATATGGATGACTCTGGAACAATACCTTTTTGCAACGGACATATTGTTTTTACAACAGATTCACATACTGTGACCCCTCTTTTTTTTCCAGGCGGGGATATCGGTAGACTTTCTGTGTCTGGAACTATAAATGATGTTGCAGTCATGGGTGCAAAACCTCTTGCAATCTCGTCTGGAGTAATACTTCCAGAAGGATTTCCTACAGATAAATTTAAAAAAATTATAAAATCTATGGACGATACATTAAAGGAGGCAGGCGTTCCTTTGATTACAGGGGATACAAAAGTTGCAGGAAATGATCTCTTCATAAACACATCTGGTGTTGGATTCACAAAAAATCTTCATTCTGATCAAAATCTTAAAGTAGGAGACGTAATTATAGTTTCTGGTACCGTAGGTGATCATGGGGCAGCAATGCTTTCTATTAGGGAGGATATCCCTTTTTTATCAAATATAAAATCTGATGTCGCCCCTCTAAACAAAATGATAGAAAAGATTCTTCCATTTCAAATTCATGCAATGAAAGACCCCACAAGAGGAGGTATTGCTAACGCTTTAAATGAATTTTCAAAAAAATCTCATGTTAAAATAGAGATTAAAGAGGAAAAAATTCCAGTGAGGGACGAAGTGGCAGCTATATGTGATATACTGGGATTAAACTTTATGGAGATTGCATGTGAAGGTAAAGTATTGATTTCTGTTAGTCAAGAAGACGCAGATTCAATTATTGATATCTTAAGAAAAGATAGACTTGGCAAGAATGCCACTATTATAGGTGAAGTAAAAAAAGGGGAAAAAGTATTACTTGAAACAGCAATAGGAGGAAAAAGAATTTTAGAGGCTCCTGTTGCAGATCCTGTTCCAAGAGTATGTTAGATGAGTTTTCTTATTCTAAAGGATTCTATTTGTTCCTCTGTATATCCCAGTTTTTTTAGTATCTCATCAGTGTGTTCCCCTAATACGGGAGGAGGCAGCTTTATCATGCTTTTTGTATTAGATAATTTAACTGGCAATCCTGGAATTTTAATAGTTCCATATAAGGGATTAGTAACTTCTTCAATCATTTTTCTATGTAAAACCTGTGAGTCATTTAATAATCTGTCGATTGTATAAATTGGACCAGAAGGAACTCCAGATTTTTCAAGAAGATGTAACCACTCCTCTCCTGATTTCTTTGAAAGTTTATTTTCTATTATTTTTACAAGCTGATCTTTATTCTCTAGTCTTTTTCCATTATCGAAGTATTTTTCATCTTCAGCGATATCTATTTCTAATACTTCACAAAATTTTTTCCATGTTTCTTCATTTCCAACAGCAATGTTAATGAAAATATCTTTAGTTTTAAAAGACTGATAGGGACAAATAAGAGAGTGTGCGCTTCCTGTTTTTGATGGAATTATTCCAGAAAAAAGATATCCTGTTGCAAAATAGGTCTGCCACGAAACTTGACAATCTAGCATAGAAATATCAATAAACTGTCCTGTTCCTGTTTTACATCTTGCAATTATGGCACTAAGAATTCCATAACATGCAAACATTCCTGCAGAAATATCTGTTACCGCAATACCGATTTTAACTGGGCCGCCGTTTGTTTCGCCTGTCTCACTCATAAGCCCCCCCATGCCTTGTAATATAAGATCATAACTAGTTTTGAATTTATAAGGGCCATTCTGACCAAATCCAGAAATAGAACAATATATCAATTTTTCGTTAATTTTTTTCATTTCTTCATATCCAAGACCGAGCTTCTCCATAACCCCGGGTCTAAAGTTTTCTAATAAAACATCTGCATCCTTTATTAATTTCTTTACGATTTCTATTGCTTCAGGTTCTTTTAAATTCAAACTAATACTTTTTTTGTTTCTATTAATACTTACAAAATAAGTACTTAAATTATCACGTATAAATGGAGGGCCCCAGCTTCTAGAATCATCTCCTCTATTTGGCCTCTCAATTTTTATTACTTCAGCACCCATATCCCCTAAAAGCATGCTACAGTAAGGCCCAGATAAAGCTCCCGTAAAGTCAATTACTTTAATTCCGTCAAGAGGCATCATTAAATACACCTTAATCTTTTTTATAGTTTAAATTTAAATAACTTCTCTAATATAAAAACAAATAATTGAAATGGCGATTCTTAAAATCATATTAATTGGATCTATCAAAAATCTAGTAATAAGTGTCTAATTGTTAATGGAAAAACAATAGAAATATTTAATAGTGTTTCTATTAAATATTAATTGGGGATATAATGACTAAAACAATAGAAAATTTGACTAAAGCTTTCATTGGAGAAAGCATGGCAAGGAATAGATATACTATCTATGCAAAGATTGCTTTGAAAGAAGGATATGAACAGATTTCTGAGCTTTTTTTACTAACAGCAGAAAATGAAAGAGAACATGCAAAATGGCTCTTTAGAATGATAAATGCCATAAAAGAAGATGGAAATCCTACAAAAATA
>JAAZKM010000220.1 GCA_012799835.1 Candidatus Methanofastidiosia archaeon | reverse complement strand
TTCTAAGTCAATTACTGAGTGCAAGTACTTCCAAAAGCTCATCACAATCTAACGATCTTCTAAGTCAATTACTGAGTGCAAGTTCAAAAAAAAATAGTTCAAATCAAGATCTGGGTGAAATGTTAATAGCCGGTATGAAACTAGCTAATGCTTTGATGAAGTAATAATATCAAATTTAAATTTTCCAATATTTCGATTTTCTGTTTCCTAGTATATTTTTTGAAAAAAGAAACATTATTATATACAATAGTACTGTAGTATAAGTGATAAGATGAAATCAATTGATTTAGTATCTGGAACCTTAGCTAAAATAAAACATTTAGAAAATGAACTAATTGCACTTAAGAATGAGTATCTAGCTAAACAAGACCCATCGCTTAAAGAAAAGATAGAAGAAAAAAAGAAAGAACTTGAAAAATTAAGGGTCTACTACAAAGATCATGTAATGGCATCTTGTAACGAAAGTTATGAAGCAAAGAGAAGAAGGTTGTCTAAATATGATTAGTTTTTATGTTTGAGAGATATTCTTATCTCATTATTTCTTTTCTTAAATATTTTCTCAAAAATCCATAGAGTTTTTTATCCCAGTTTAGAGGAGGATCATTTTGTTCAGTGAGATTCATAATATATGAAATAGACTTTTTATCTAAAAGATATTCAAACTCTTTATTTTCAATAAAACGATAAATTGCATTGAAAACAGGTGAAGGTAAGGGCACTTTTAATTTTGATAATTTTAAGTTAGTAAGCATTAAAGATTTTTTTAGATATTCTTTTTCTTTGTATGAAAGTTTGTGGTAGCCCATTTCATTATTTCTTTTTTCCCAATCAATTTTCGTTTTCTCTTTAAAAAGCTCTAAGGTGTTATTGAGTTTAGGCCATCTATTAGGATATTTAAGAAGTAATCTTTGTATTGGAAGTGTATTTTCTTGGACTAAAGTAATCCGCTTTTTAATTTCATCTATATTACTTTGAGAATAATTTGCTTCGTACATATCAAGTTGTTTCATTAGCCACAAGTCTCTTCTTCTAGACACATTTTTATTTTTAGGAATTGACGCTTTGAGAGGATAATTACTTATCGGATTGGATGTATCTTCATTTGACATTCGTTTTAAAAAAAGATAATTAAATATAAAAAATTAATTATTTATTAAATGCCAAGTTTTTTTCTATTTGATTCAATGTGAGCGAGCATTTCATCGGCTGCTTTTACAGGATCCTTCTCAACATTTAATATTCCTCCAGTAACATCTTTGCAATCAACTGTCAAAAGTTTTACTAAATTTGGGCCCCCAGTGACAGGAGGAACCGGATTTACATATGTGTACAATCCAAATGCTAGGGCAAATATCGCATCTATAGTTGCTTTTTGTTCCATATATTCTGGTGCAACTGCTACAACAGGCAAATCTTTTACAGATACGTCCCCTAAAGCTTTTGAGATTACTCCAATTAGATCTGCAAGCCTACCAACATCAGTACAAGTTCCATAACTTAGCACAGGAGGTGTGTTTAAAATACTACATAATTTTTTTAATCCTGGTCCAGCTAAATCTTTAGCTTCCAAGCTACATAATCCACCTACTTGCACAGCACTGTTTCCGCAACCTAAAGACAAAACTAATATGTCTCTCTTGATCAACTCTTTAACTATTCTTATTGTATGAACATCTTGGCCAGAATCTCTTAAAGAAGTGCAAGAAACCATTCCTGCTACACCCCTTATCGTTCCATCCTTTATTGCATTTAGAAGTGGCTCAATTGTTCCTCCTAAAGTTTCAACTATACTTTCAGTAGAGAATCCAACTATTGCCTCTTTTAGTGGAAATCCTAAAACAGGCTTAATTGAGCTTCTTCTTTCTTTGAAGTTATCGATTGCCATCTGCAATAATGATGCAGCTTGAATCTCTGCTTCTTCTGGCAAATAGTTTATCCTTTCTTTAATACCCTCAAATGCAACAACTTCACTTACAGGTATTAATTTAAATTTGTATTTTTCTGCATATATGGGATCAATTGGCATGGAACAATTCATATCTGCCACAAAAATGTCTATACATCCGCTTGCCATTATCGCTTCTTGCATTATCCAATTTCCTGTAAATCCGTAGAAAACATCATCCATTTCCCATCTTTGGATCATCTCTTGACCCGTTTCAATATTTGCAATTATCCTAAGGCCTTTGGCCCCAACTTTTTTGGCTTTCTGTTGCCATTCTTCTTTTCTCGCAAGTTGAATCATTGCAAAACCCAAAAAAGGTTCATGTCCATTAGGTATGACGTTTACATAATCTGGATCCAATACACCTAGGTCGACTCTCATTTTATGTGGTCTTGGTATTCCAAAAAGAATATCTTGTGAAAATTCATTAATAATCTGGCTTTGGTAAGCCATTGCTATTCCAAGTCTCATTGCTTTTAATGCTAAGCTTACATAATATCCATCCACATTAGTAAGACAAGAACTTGTAGAGAGCATTATCTCTCCATGAATCCCTCCAGGAAATATCCCAATTTTCTTCCATGAATCTTTTCTTTCTTTTGGGGCTAATAACTCTACAATTTTACTTGGTTCTGAGTATTTTCTGTTAAAATCATCTTCAACAAAGTCACAGAAATCTAATGCTATTTCTTTAATGTTACCTTTAGAATCTATTCCAAGTCTTTCAGCAAATGATTTCAGTTTAGAAGGTTCTTTTATTTGAAAAGGAGTTTCTCCCTTTGCCGTTGCTCTAAGAGTTTTTATTGTTTGCTCAGTATGATATTGGTAAGTTGATGCACCTAATACATTTCTTAGTAGCATCATTCTCATTGCCATACCATCTGCAGTAATTCCACAAGCTCCTCTTTTATCAATAGATGCATCAGAGCGGCAAGGACCGTTTGAACAAAGATCACACCTTGTTCCTCCTTGACAAAAAGGACATCTTTTATCAGGATCACCAGCGAATCCTTGAGACTCGTACCTATCCCATATGTTTGTTATTTTATCCTCTTTGATTTTTTCATACATTTTTCTTACAGATTCATGATATGATATTCTATCTCCTTCCATTTTTATTCCTCACAAATTTTATTATTTATTTTTATACATTTGTTCCAATTTAAAAAAGAAATATAGTTAGTCTGTTAATCCTAGTAGTATTGCTAGGTTATCTTTGGCTTTCAAAGAATGCGGGGCATTTTTAGGCATGAAAATAAATACTCCTGGAGCCATATCAATTTCTTCATCACCTAGTGTAAAAGTACCTGTTCCTTTTAGAACTTGTACTATCCCTGCTTTTGTTGAGGTATGTGTATCTATGTTTGTACCTGAAGATAGGCACATTAATGTATAGTTATACGTTTTTGACATTGCCAAAACTGTACTAAAAATGCCTTCTGTCGGAAATTGCATTGTTTTATTCAAATCTTTCCAAAATCCTTTTTCCATTATATCCACTCCTCCGTTAGCACTTCTCCATTTAATCCAATTACAATTAGCTTTATTGGAATTTTTCTACTTGCACTATTTAATGCCTTCTTTGCAATTTGAAGAAGGCTTGAGCAGCACGGAACTTCCATTACTAAGACAGTCAAGGTATTAATCCTTGCCTCATCTATCATTTTTCTTAATTTTTCAACATACACATCGATATTTGAATCGAGTTTGGGGCAAGCAATTATTAAAGTTTTACCCTTGAGAAAATCTTTATGAAAATCTCCTATGGAAAATGCAGTACAATCAGCAGCAAGTAAAACATCTTTTCCAACGAAATATGGGGCATTGGGAGATACTAAGTGAAGTTGTATTGGCCATTGTTTTAGTTCAGAAGTTCTTTTCCCCTCCTCATTTTGATTTTTTTCTTCTCTAGAAAAATCCATTATTTTTGATCCAGGACAGAAGGATCTCGTTTTAGTTGATCCTTCCTTTTCAGGAATGTCTATTCCTCTTTCTTTAAGAAAATCCTTTGCCTCTTTTAGATATTTATCTGCCCCATGATTTTCTAAGTGTTCTAGATGTGCTTTTATTGTATTCTTACCTTGTTTTATTATATTCTCCATTACTTTTTTTTCATCGTATTCTTCTGCTTCCCTTTTTTCAACAGATATTGCCCCTTCTGGACAGTTTCCAATACATGCCCCAAGTCCGTCACAGAATAAATCACTGACAAGTCTAGCTTTGCCATCTATTATTTGAAGTGCCCCTTCTGGGCAATTAGGAACACAAAGCCCACACCCATTGCATTTATCTTCATCAATTTTAATAATATCTCTTTGAACCATTCTACCACCAATATCTAATGTATACTAGGTATATAATAGATACCTATATAAATTAGTAAGTATCTAATTTGATACCATGGACAAATGTACGATATACAATACTCTAGAGATTGTAGGTAAAAAATGGTCTCTTTTAATTTTATTGGAGTTATACAAAGGGGAAAATGAACATAAAAGATTCAATGAAATAAAAAGAGGATTAATGGGGATAACTCCAAAAATTCTTTCACTCCGTCTTCAAGAGTTAGAAAACCAGGGCCTCGTTAAAAAAGATATTGATAATTCGACGATTCCTATTAAATGTGATTATTCTTTAACGGAAAGTGGAAAGGATTTTATCCATATAATTCAAGAGATTAAAGAATGGGGATTAAAGTGGAAATTTAATAATACAACTTGTGCAGCTACATATTGTAAACAGTGCGAATCCGCTTTTAAGTAATTTTAAAAAATTAAATTTATTCTCAAATAAGAAATGACATGACATTAAAAATATCAAAATAGAATACATTAAAAATTTAAACGATGCAATAAATTTTGACCTATGCATTATCATATCGTATTGACAACAAAATGTAACTCACACTGTAAATACTGTTATGAAAAGTCAATGAATGATTTTGATTTTGACATTGAAAGTAAGATTAAATTAGATTTATCCGCACCGGAGGATAGTGAAATCAATATAGAAGAGTTAGCAAGATTTATTAAAAGCGATAAAAATCCAGTAATCATATTTTATGGAGGTGAACCCCTACTTAAAATAAATAAAATTAAAGATATCATGGACAATATCAATGTACCTTATAGAATGCAAACAAACGGCAAACTATTGAATGAACTACCAATTGAATATTTGAATAGGATTGATAGGATACTAATTTCTATTGATGGCAATAAAGAAAAAACTGATTCAAATCGAGGTGAAGGAACTTATAATTTAGTAATGGAAAATGTTTCCCTAATAAGAGAAAAAGGATACATTGGCGAAATTATTGCCAGAATGACTATAGATTTGAAATCACCAGACATTTATGAACAAGTATTGCATCTCATTGATATCGGTTTTTCATCGATCCACTGGCAAATAGATGCTGGCTTTTATGCTTACGACTATGATAAAAAGAAATTTAATATATTTTTAAAAGAATACAATGCTTCACTTACAAAACTTGTTGATTTCTGGGTAAAGGATATGCAAAATAAAAGGGCATTAAAACTATACCCTTTCATAGGGATTGTAGATAGTCTTCTTAAAAATGAAAAATCTTTACTTAGATGTGGAGCAGGACACAGTGGATATGCCATACGCACCGACGGAAAGATTGTGGCATGCCCCATTATGACATGGATAGAAGACTTTTTTTCTGGAGATTTAAACTCTAACCCTGAAGATCTAAAAGTATTTCCTATGGCAGAAAGATGTATCAACTGCGAAGTAAATCATATTTGTGGGGGGAGATGCCTCTACTGGAGTCACCTAAGATTGTGGCCTGAAGAAGGAGATCAATTAATATGCAAAACTATAAAGCATCTCATATATGAGTTAGAAAATAAGGTACCTGAAATAAAAGAACTAATACAAAAGGGCATAATTAGTTCAAAAAATTTTGAATATGAAAAATATTTTGGTCCTGAAATAATACCGTAATTCTCTCCGTTGTCTAATCGTTTAAAAGTATCTCCGAAAACTACTTAAATAGCATAATACTATTGTAGTTGGAGATTTTATGGACTTATCAATATTGTTAATAATAGGAATTGTAGTTGTTATTGCACTTATTCTAATAGGAATATTTGTTGGCATCTACAACAGATTTTTTGCTTTAAAAAATTCAGCTGAAGCTACGTTAGGTCAAATAAGAGTTGCCTTAAAAAAACGTCTTGATATGATTGACCAACTTTTAGGTGCAGTAAAAAGTTATGCAAAGTTTGAGAAAGAAACTTTGGAGAATGTCACAAAGTACCGTGCAAGCATTGGAAGTGCAACTCCTGAAGCTATAAGTGAAATAGATCGTCAAAGTGCAGGTATATTAGGGAGACTTATAGCTGTTGCAGAAAACTATCCAGACCTCAAAACTTCTACTACTGTAACTAATTTAATGGAATCAGTAAAAACAATAGAAGACGAAATTGCAAGGCAAAGATATACCTACAATAACATAGCGCAGCAATTTAACACAATGCTAGACACAATACCTTCAAATATTGTTGGAATGATAATCGGACTGATAAAATTAGAATATCTAAAATTTGAAGAGGCCATTGAGACAAGACCAAAAATTGAGTTTTAAAAGAGGAAATCATGGCAGAAACGAAACAAATAACATTACTAGTGTTAGTCACATTATTAATAGGTGTGGCAACGTTATTGTTACTGCCTAAAGGCCCAATTTTCTTTGGAGGGGACCTTATTGTTGATAACTATGAGGTTACCTTTCTTTCTGACGGAAGTCTAATTGAAAAGTACACATATGATGTAGAGAATTCAGGACAATATAGGATGCTCTATAGATATTGGGACGATATTCTTTCGTTTGAGAGATTAGGAAGGGCGCATATTGAATTTATTGGAATCAATCATCCACCGGGGACTATTGGTTATGCTAAAAACTATGTAGGAGATGTAGTCGTCTACGGAGATAGTAAATATAAGTATACTATTGACTCATTGGCTTACACAAATGAAGTTGGAGCATATAATCCTTCGTATTATAATAAAGGGAAGTATACATTGGAATACAAGTATATTTTAAGACCACCGATTCAATATGATGATGAGTTCAGCCACTTGAATCTTAAATTTCTTAGAGAACATATACCAATAAAAAAATTTAAAATTATCTTGCCTAAAGAATATATAGTTAAAATTTATCCTCACCCTCCAAATGTGAAGATTATAGAGGATTCAAAAAATATTAT
>JAAZKM010000219.1 GCA_012799835.1 Candidatus Methanofastidiosia archaeon | reverse complement strand
GACGGGTTTGTCTTATTTCTAAAACGAACATTTTCGTTATCAATTAAATTATGCTTTCTAAGCCATATCAAGATATCTGATATAAAAACAGAATCTAAGTACATTTTAGTGTAATGCTTTTTCATTAAACGTTCCTTTTCATTAACTTTATTTGAATCAATAAGATATTTTACTTCCAGTTGGTCAGTAATATCATCAATCAACTTCATTTTTTTTAAATCAGATATTATTTCTTCCAAGGTACTTACCTTTGTGCTTGATTTCTCTAATGGACTAGAAGTTACTTTTAATGCTTCATAATAAGAGAGTATGCCTTCGTTAAGATCAAGTAATGATAATAGCCTGTACACTGGCGGCCTATACTGTTTAGTTATTTCTATTACTATTTTTTTGTTTAATTTTTTGTTTTTACCAAAATATATGTATTGTCCTTTGCCAAAAGTTAGTGGTGAACTAGACTGAATAACCCCTTTTGCAACAGCTCTTTGTATAATTTTTCTAGAGTTATCTGCTGTAATGTTAAATTCTTTTTGAAGCAAATCGCTTAAACCTTTGCCAGCAAAATATTTCGTACCATCTGAAAATATGTTAATTAAAAATTTATCATATTTATTCAGGGAACTCATTTATAACCCTCCTAATACAGTTTGTCCCACTGCCCTTATATAAATTATGTTTAATCAATATCCCCTGTCAATTTTCTTAATAACCCCCATATATCAATATATAAAGCAACTGCTTGAAAGAGATTTTCTGTCTCTCTCCCATTTTCTCCATTTTTTATTATATATGTTTCATTAAAACGTTTCCTTTATGTCATTTTTTTATTATATCTACCCTCCTTCTTTAGCTTTTCTCGCTATCGTATCAATAGGAATCTGTCCTTTATCATCACCAAACTCTACATTTATGTTGATATGTGTATCTGCTTTTTTGTGGGACAATGAAACAACCATCTCAACATGCCTTAAGTATGTAATAATGATGACGCACCCTTCTGGTACCCCCCTTGGTGACGGAATATATTTCCGAAACAATAACCTGTTGAAGGCCTTTTTCGCAGGATCAGAGATTGCAGTTTACTTTACAGTTTAAGTTAATTGTAAATAATAAAACCTTCAAAAGCATGTTGATCCCTTAAAGGCTTTATTCATCACAAATTTCATTTGATAACTTATACATTTTAGTCTCAGGATGAGCCAAAGAAAAAGATGTAAAGCTTTTGCGTCTATAATACTCATCTAAGATATTTTTATCTTTGCCATTATAAAGTTCAGTACCAACCTAGTTTAGTAATCTACATTATTGAGCTTCCGCTTTCCTTTTTATTCTTCATGCTAAACGGCTCAACATTAGAGCATCCCTCCACCATCCAAATATTGAATAGCAACAGAAATTAATGATAGGCAGCGTTTATAAAAATAATCATAGTGCCTGTTATCCTCTATATCTGTTTTTGTAGTTTCATGGTGGCGAATTCTAAAGTTATTACCAATCGCTGTAAGCTCAAAGAATTCGTTTTCAAATAATATTTTATAGGGATCTTTGTTGCTGCTCATGTCACAGACAATTTTATTAGCAGACTCTTTCTTATCTAGGGTTGGAGAATAATATGTTTTCAGTCTTTCAAAAGCATCCCAGAGTTTTTCGACGGCAATTCTGAAATTACCCTCGTCATAGTATTTAGTGGCTTCTTGAAGCAACTCTTTAAGCCCTGCCTCTTGAATTGGGACAAGTGTACTATTTTTTATTTGGCCATCGTACGCACTTACGATTTTTCCATTATCAAGTTTTAAAGCTAAATCATTCAGTCTTAGTATTGTATAAACCTGTGTCTCAAAATCGATATCCTGGTTGTATTTCTCAAAAAACTCTATTGCATCTATTACACAATAAGGGGAACTATAGTACATAAAATCCTGTAAATTTTCAGTTTCAACATACTGATTTTGAACATTGTAACATTTCGGGGGGTAAAACTGCCGAATATCACTAAAAACCCTTTCTCTTGTTGTGATATAGTAGTTCAAGCCAGTTTCATCAGTTTCTCGATGAACGTTGTTGTGTTTCTCCAAAAGTTGATAAATTTGATTCCTTGCCCCCCGTTTGATAGTTAGCCTTTTCTTCCCATTTATCAACTTTTGATTGCGTTGAGAGTAGGGAACAAATAGCTTATCTTCTTCCGGACTAAATATTCTCCATCCATAGACATCGCGGTTAGATTTTTTTTCCGCGGGATAGATTTCGTACCCGTCATTTTGTAACAATCTGTTTGTCTCATCAAGAAACTCTTTCCAATATCCTTTTTCGAGCCTAACTGTTGGATGAAATATTTCACAGATAAATTTTAAGTACACTTCATCGCTTCCGTTTTTTAGTTGGAAACGTTCATCTTCAAATACCCAACAAAATGGATAATCGTCATTGTTTACTGTGTGCTGCCAGATGTCGCTTTCAGCATCTGAAAACCTTGAATCTAAACTCAGCATGTTGTTCAAATCATATAATCGCTTGAGAAATTCAATCTCTTCCAGTCGCCCAAAATAATTATAGGTAACTCTTTGTGTCTCCCAAAAATCGGGTATATCAACCCCGTTTTTAAACAAATCAAGAATATCACGTTTTGTTATCTCACTAATCCGGTTCACAGTTTCAAACGTCCCTCCTTTCATAAGTAACTAACAGTCCGTTATACTATTGCTAACAGCAAACCTCACGCGGTATGCTTTATCAATATTGTGGCGTGAAAACCCTTTGTTTGCCATCCTTAACTGATTTTTTCTAAAATACTCCTCGGGGGCGGCACTCCTTTTTTGTTTATTCGTTTTTTCTTCTTTTCGCATCTATAGCTTTTATTCAGCATTCCGACCTTTAATTTCTGACCTCCAACCTCCAAAACGGGCAGGTGTCTTTACCCACCATTAAGTACCAAGTTGATGGCAATTTAGGTACATCCTCCATTTGTCTACCATCCTCATTTGTCTACAGTTAGGACAAATCCATTCTCTTTTGGATAAATCTTTCATATCTTTGTTCCTATAGCCGCATACACTGTAGATGCACTGGGTAGATGCACTGGGGATGGCAGACTGTGTGAAAATTGTCATCCTATGGTATCTAAGCGCAGAAAGAAACCTTTAATAATTAAAAATGCAAATTCGCATTTCGTTTAAAATGACAACACAGTAAAAAGACAGCACCCAGCTCAAGCAATCCTCTTTATAAAAATATATTATACTATTTTTTTGCATATTTCCAATTGAAATTCTTACTCCACCCCCAATGCCTTAAATACAGCATCTTCCGCAGATTTGTAAAATATTAAATTAAAAGTGCCTACAAGTTCAGGTGGTACTGTTCCTAAATCAACTGCCGATGTTAAAGGTAAAAGTACCTTTTTAGCTCCGCTGTCTTGACATACCTGCAGTATATTGGCCAGTTCCTCAACCTTTATCAAAGTTCCCCCTATACTCACATCACCTAAAACAG
>JAAZKM010000218.1 GCA_012799835.1 Candidatus Methanofastidiosia archaeon | reverse complement strand
AGCGTATGGACCAATTATATGAAATCCCAATATCTTATTGTCTTCATTATTGACAATAGCCTTTGCAAATGAATCTTCCTCAAGCATGGCAATCCCTTTTGCTACACTATTATATTTTGAAAAACCCACTAATATTTTATGTTTATTTTTTGCTTCACGTTCTGTCATCCCTACTGATGCTATTTCTGGATATGTGAATATTGCATGTGGCATGGCATTATAATCCATTGGAACTTTCTTTTGATGGAGACTATTATGCCAAGCATATAATGCTTCCTTGTTCGCGGAGTGTCTAAGCATATATTTTCCTATGACATCTCCAAAAGCCCAGATGTTTTCCTTTGAAGTTTCTAGATACTCATCTACTTTGATAAAACCCTTTTCATTAGTTTCTATACCGCTATTATGTACTTCTAATAAATCAGAGTTTGGAATCCTTCCACTCGCAACTAATAATTTTTCTGCAATAACTTCGATAGTTTTTCCAGTTTTTTTGTTTTTTCCAACTACTTTTATCATATTTCCTTCCTTTGATACTTCAATGGCTTCTGTATTGACATATATTTTCATTCTCTTTGACATTTCTTTAAGTAGTAAATCTGAAACTTCAGGTTCCTCATTTGCTACAAGCTTCATGTTCCTTTGTATAATTGTTACCTCGCTCCCCATTGCAGCCAAAAAATGAGAAAATTCGCATGCAATATACCCTCCCCCTAAGATAGCAAGGCTTTTTGGAAGTTCGTCTAACTCAAGAATAGTTTCATTTGTTAAATAGTCAACAGTTTCTAATCCTTTTACATTGGGTATAAAAGGTCTTGCACCCGCGGCAATAAATATCTTTTCACCCATTATTTTCTTGCCATCTACCTCGATAGTGTAATCCTTCACGAAACGTCCAATGCCGTCATAAAAAGCAAGATTTTTTGCATGCTTTATTCCTTCTCTTATTTGATTTCTATCCTCAGCAATAGAAGATCTCATTCTTTCCATTATTTCTCTAAAATGGATACTAGTTATATTTGTCTCAATGCCAAGTTTTTTCGAATTTTCTATGTCGGTAACTCGATCTGCCGGAAAGATAAGCAACTTAGAAGGGATACATCCTAAATTCAAACATGTTCCTCCTAAGGGACCTTTGTCTACGATAGCTACTTTAAATCCATTGGAAAGGGCATCACTTGCTACGTTCATACCCGCTCCAGAGCCAATAATCAATACGTCATATTTTTTCATCCTTACACCTTAGCATATTTTAAGGTAACAAAAGTTAATTTATAATTACAATTAGGTATTGTAATTTAATAAAGTTATGTATCTTTAATGCTTAGATTTTTAATTCATTTAACTCAAAATATATTCAAAGATACATTGTATTTAGATATAGAGCCGTTTTTTTTTGAAATAATATTTAAGAGATAAATATTCATTAAGATTATTGCTCTTAAAAAAAGACATTTGATTTATTGAATCTAAAGTAAAAATTGAACTTTCTGACTTTATGTGATTTGACTAAGGCAGAGATGGAACATGGACATTGTATATACTGGAAAGTTCTTAAGATTCACTAATTGTCAATGGATTAAATTCTGAAAGAGAATGTGTTAAAGCATATATTTTATACTCACATCTCCTCATTAAAAGAATAATATTTCCAACTCCAATATTATAATTTCTTTACATAACGCCTTCTTTAATAGAAAAAATGATTTTATGTTAACTATCTATAGGATCCCAAAATTTTCATGTAGTTTGCTCGTTCATAAGCAGAAAGATCCAAGATATTCCTTTGAGACATAAGCCCTTGAATTGATTTTATTGAATTATATTCATTTTTAGAAAGCCACTCGCTTGTTTCTGACAAAACTTTTCCAATATGGTCAATTCCATTTTTTAATAAAGCCGATGTCATCATTGAAACTTTTGCTCCCGCCATCATTGCTTTTATGACGTCATAACCTGTATGAACTCCACCTGTAATTGCAACATCTGGACTTATTCTTCCATACATTATTGCCGTCCATCTTAATCTCAATCTAAGTTCTTCACTATCACTTAACGTTAGGTTTGATTTTATTGCTAGATTATCAATGTCAATATCTGGCTGGTAAAATCTGTTAAATATTACAAAAGCATCAGCCCCACCTTTCTCCAAACTTTTAAGAACGTTAGGAGTTGAAGTAAAATAAGGGCTTAACTTCACTGCCAAAGGAATTCTAATTTTCTGCTTGACCTTTTTTAGAAGATTATAATAATTTTTTTCGATTTTTTTAGAGTTCAATGAAAGGTCAGTTGGGATATAATATATGTTTAATTCAAGAGCGTCCGCACCTGCCTCCTCAATTTTTTTTGCATATTTAACCCATCCGCCATCTGTGACTCCATTTAAACTTCCAATAAGTGGGATACATAAATTCTCTTTAACCTCTTTTATAAGTTCAATATATTCGTCTGGAGCGAATTTGAATTCCTTTATTTCCGGAAAATAAGTGAGGGATTCAGCAAAACTTTCCGTACCTTGAAGTAGAAATCTATTGAGCTCTTCTTGTTCTATTTCAAGCTGCTCCTCAAAGAGTGAATGTAAAACGATAGCGGCCACACCAGCCTTTTCAGCTTTTTTAATATTCTTTGGATCTTCCCATAAGTATGAGGATGATGCTACAAGGGGATTTTTTAGTTGTAATCCCATATAGCTTGTTGAGAGATCGATCATCTTTCCTCCTCTCTATATACAGGCATATCTGACCAGTATTTATAGAAGTTCCATCTTTTTAAAATATTTTTCTGAGCTTCCTCCAAAAGCGTCTTTGCAACTTCAGGCTTACTTCTGAGTAATATCTTAAATCTTGTTTCATTATAAACAAACTTCTCAAGAGGTATCGAGGGCTTACCTGAATCTAATTGAAGTGGATTTTTACCTTCCAATTCCAATTTAGGATTGTATCTTAAAAGTGGCCAGTAACCCGATTGAACGGCTAATTTTTGTTGTTCTGGGCCATGTTTTAAGTCGTATCCTTGATTTATACAGTGTGCATATGCTATGATAATTGAAGTTCCTTCATATGCTTCAGCTTCCAAGAAAGCTTTAACAGTTTGAGCGTTATTTGCGCCAAAAGCAACTTTTGCAACATATACGTTACCATAGCTCATAGCCATCATAGCAAGATCTTTCTTTGGGGTAGACTTTCCTCCCATTGCAAATTTTGCCACAGCACCAAGAGGAGTTGATTTTGACATTTGTCCCCCTGTATTAGAATATACTTCCGTATCAAGAACAAGAATATTGACGTTTTTTCCTAAGGCAAAAATATGGTCAAGACCGCCATAACCTATATCATAAGCCCAACCATCTCCTCCTAAGATCCAGACGCTCTTTTTAACTAGGGAGTCGGCCAAACTCATTAGATCTTTTGCTTCAGAACTTTGTATGGACTTTAGCTTAGCCTTCAACAATTTTACCATTTCTCTTTGCTTGTTTATTCCAGCTTCACTGTCCTGATTTGCATTCTTTAACTCAAATACCAATTCTTTTCCTAAATCATTCTTTAGTTTTTCAATAAGCTCCATTGCATATTCTTTCTGTTTATCCAATGCAAGCCTCATACCAAGTCCAAATTCTGCTGTATCTTCAAATAATGAGTTTGACCAAGTTGGCCCTCTGCCATCTTTATTCTTTGTATAGGGTGTTGTTGGTAAATTTCCTCCATAGATAGATGAACAACCTGTAGCATTGGCTATAACAACCCTATCACCAAATAATTGAGTCATTAATTTTACATAAGGCGTCTGACCACAGCCTGCACAAGCACCAGAAAATTCAAATAACGGTTCAAGGAGCTGTATGTCTTTTACAGTAGAGACATTTAACTTTCCACGTTCAATATAAGGTAGCGATTCAAAGAAATTCCAATTTTCCTTTTCTACCTCTAAAATTGGATCTTTAAATTTCATATTAATTGCTTTTAATTTTGGATCCATCTTGTTCTTTGATGGACATGTTTCATAGCAGAGAGTACATCCAGTGCAGTCTTCAGGTGAAGCCTGGACAGTGTATAAATAATCTTTAAATTGGGAAAACTTTGACTCAGCGTGTTTAAATGAAGCAGGAGCATTCTTTAAAGCGTTTTTTGGGTATACTTTAGCCCTAATAACAGCATGCGGGCATACAAAGGCGCATCTACCGCACTGTATACAAATTTCAGGATCCCATACAGGCACTTCAAGTGAAATGTTCCTTTTTTCCCATTTAGTTGTTCCAGTTGGATATGTGCCATCATCAGGGAACACACTTACAGGAAGCTCATCTCCTTTATAACTAATCATTTTCGATATTGCAGTTCTTACATATTCAGGTGCTTCTTCAGGTATTGGATCTTTCAAATCATAACTGCTAGATGCCTTTTCAGGAACTTTTACTTCATGGAGATTGTCAAGAGCCTTATCTATTGCCTCATAATTCATTTTTAGTATTTTCTCTCCTTTTCTACCATAGGTTTTCTCTGTGAATTTTTTAATTGATTTAATTGCCTCATCTTTTGGAATGACATTACTCAAGGCAAAAAAACATGTCTGCATTATTGTATTAATCCTAACTCCAAGCCCAATCTCCTTCGCAATATCATAAGCGTCAATTGTGTAAAATCTGATTTTTTTATCAATTATCTCTTGTTGAACAGTTCTAGGCAGATGATCCCATACTTGCTCCTTTGGATAAGGGCTATTCAAAAGAAAAATTGAATTGTTCTCGGCAATGCCTAACATATCATATTTATTTAAAAATGAATACTGATGACATGCAACAAAATTAGCTCTGTCGATTAGATATGGTGATTTTATAGGATCTGGACCAAAACGTAAATGAGAAATTGTAAGTGATCCTGCCTTCTTTGAGTCATAATAAAAGTACCCCTGTGCATAGTTGGTAGTCTCTTCTCCAATGATTTTTATTGAACTTTTGTTTGCACTTACAGTACCATCGGCTCCAAGGCCAAAAAAAACAGCCCTCGTTCTGTTCTTGGGTTCTACAAAAAAGTTTGGATCATAGTCAAGGCTTTTATTAGTTACATCATCATTAATCCCCACAGTAAATCTATTCTTGGGATTATCTTTTTTTAACTCTTCAAAAATAGCTTTTACCATTGATGGTTTAAATTCTTTTGAGGATAATCCATATATTCCTCCAATTATCTTTGGCATCTTTTCTGTTTTTAACATCCCACTTGAAAATGCAGATGATATGGCGGATACAACATCAAGATAAAGTGGTTCGCCCAAAGCGCCAGGCTCCTTACTTCTATCAAGAACTGCAATTCTTTTTACTGAAGGAGGTAGAACTGAGATAAAATGTTTCAATGAAAATGGCCTAAATAATCTTACTTTTAAAATACCTACTTTTTCACCTGCGTTATTGAGATGATTTACTGTTTCCTCTACAGTTTCAGCGCCACTTCCCATAATGACAATAATTCTATCAGCATCCGATGCACCCTCGTACTGGAAGAGTTTATATTGTCTACCAACAATCTTTGCAAATTTATCCATAGCTTCTTGGACTAAATCTGGGCAAGCATCATAATATGGGTTTATTTTTTCCCTTGCTTGAAAATATGTATCTGGATTGTGTGATGTTCCCCTAATTATGGGATTATCAGGTGACAGTGCCCTTGCTCTGTGTTTTCTTACAAGTTCTTCATCTATCATTTGCTTTAGATCTTCAAGTGTCAAGCGCTCAACTTTTGAGGTTTCCGCTGAAGTTCTAAATCCATCAAAAAAATGTAAAAACGGAACTCTCGATTTTAAAGTAGAGGATTGGGCAATAAGCGAAAGATCCATAACTTCTTGGACAGAGTTTGAAGCAAGAAGTGCAAATCCTGTAGAGCGCACAGCCATTATATCTGTATGATCCCCAAAAATTGATAAAGCGTGCGTTGCAAGAGATCTAGCACTTACGTGAAATACAGTTGATGTAAGTTCTCCTGCTATTTTGTACATATTTGGAATCATTAAAAGAAGCCCTTGAGAAGCTGTAAAGGTAGTTGTTAAAGCCCCTCGTTGTAATGAACCATGTATGGCTCCAGACGCTCCACCTTCACTTTGCATCTCAGTTACGTTAGGAACAGTGCCCCATATATTGGGCTCCCCTTCAGATGCCCATTGATCAGATAACTCTCCCATCGTTGAGGATGGGGTGATGGGGTATATTGATATAACTTCATTGACATGATAAGCTGTATATGCGGCAGCTTCATTTCCATCAATAGTAACCATCGGTCTTTTCATAATAATATCACCGTTAACATATTAGTTTCTATATCGACTTAAAAAAATTAAAATATAAGGTTATCCGTATAACACTTTCATTAAAAATAGAAATTTGAAAATGTACAATTCACTATATATTACTTCTTCATATAGAAATTCTTAAACAATTATTTCTTTAGATAAAAAGAAATAACTTCTGTCAAATTCTTTGAAAAACACTTGTCAATTATTATCATTCCAAATATATGCTCACATTTCTTTTTTGATACTTGACTATAATTTAATTGATGAACCGAAACTATTATAAAAGTTTAAATATTTTTAAAATAAGGTTGATGTATGAGTTCGATAAGGATAATTGTCCTTGATGTTTTAAAACCCCACAAACCAATACTTTCAGATTTTGCGAACAGATTAGCAGAACTGCCAGGGATTTTAGGTGTAAATATCTCTGTTGTTGAAATTGATCAAAAGACTGAAACAGTTAAACTTTCAATACAAGGGGATTCAATAGATTATGAACTATTAAAAGAAGAGATAGAAAAATTAGGTGGCACTGTCCACAGCATTGATAAAGTTGCCGCAGGTAAAAGAATCATCCCAGAAGTTGAAACTTTACAAGATAGATCCTAATTTCCTCCCCTATTTTTTCTTATCTCTTTTGATATTTTCTTCAGAATTTCATTTTTAGAAAATTTTTCTTCAACAATAAATCTACCTATTTTCCTGTCTTCCTTCCCCTGTTCCTTTGGATATCTTGCATTTTTTTCAATCTTATGATTAATTCCGATAGATTCAAGCGCATTTTTTATCTCTTCAAATTTTGGATCATCTAATGATAAATTCTTTGGAAGTTTTCTACCTTCTTTCTTTGAAAGATTTTTATTAAGATACGAAGGCCAAATTATATAACCTTTCAAAAATATCCCCCTAAGCTTTTAAATACTCTTTTATCTTAATATAAAAATGTATTGGTGAATATATGCATGAACTATCTCTTGCAGATGGGATGTTAAAAACCATTCTAGATGCGGCTGAAAAAGAAAAAGCGAAGAAAATTAAGTTAATTAAACTGGAGATGGGCGATATACTTTTGGTCAATGCCGATCAACTTGCATTTTGTTTTGATGTCATATCTAAAGATACAATTGCAGAAGGAGCAAAATTAGAAATCAAGTTTTTAAAACCAAGGGTACACTGTAATAAATGTGAAAAGGAATTTACTATCAGCTCTGATAAAGATTTTCCAATACTTCATATGATATGTGAATGTGGTTCAAACGATGTTACCGTTCTTTCAGGAAGAGAGTTTAATATTAAATCAATAGTAATTGAAGAAGATTAATTTTTAGATAGGAATCTTTCTATCCTATCAGAAGCTTCATTTATTCTATCTTTCTTAAGTGGATACGCAAGTCTTACAAAGTTATCAAAATATTGCCCAAAAGAGGATCCAGGAACAGTCACGACTTTTTCCTGATTCAAAAGTTTTTCAGAGAACTCTTCTGACTTCATACCAGTTTCAGATATATTCATGAATACGTAAAATGCACCTTCTGGCTTCAAAGCTCTAACACCACTCATTTCTTTAATTCTATCTAAAAGTAAGTTTCTTCTATCTTCAAATTCACTTCTCATGTATTCCACACTATCTTGAGGTCCCTTTAGAGCTTCTAGGGCCCCAAATTGAGCAAACGTATTATTGCAAACAGGACCATACATGTGAAGCTTTAGCATTCTATCAAAAAGAATAGGATCTTTTGAAGCCAGATATCCTACTCTCCAACCTGTCATTGAATAAGTTTTAGAAAATGAATTGATAGTGACAACGTTGTTTTCCATACCATTTAATGATGCTATACTGACATGCTTTTTGCCGTCATAAACAAGACTTTCATAAACTTCGTCAGAGATCACTTTTAGATTGTATTCAATTATAATGTCTGATATTTTTTCTAAATCATTTTTTGTCATGACAGAACCTGTTGGATTTGAAGGAGAGTTTAGGATAAGTAGTTCTGTATTCTCAGTTATCTTTTCTTCTAAGATATCAGAACTAAGGATAAATTTCTCTTCCTCTTTACATTCCACTTCTATTGGATTTCCTCCCGAAAGCATAACTATAGGTATGTAAGAAACAAAGGCGGGTGAGGGAATTATTACGTCATTTCCTACCCTAATTGAAGATTGGATTGCAAGTGATAATGCCTCTCCACCACCAACTGTAATCAATATTTCGTTTTCAGATGCATCAATACTATTCTGATTTTTCATCTTTTCTGATATGGCTTGTCTTAGTTCCAATAGTCCGGAATTTGGGGAATAATATGTTTTTCCCTGTTTTAAGGCATTAATAGATGCTTCAACTATATGGGGTGGGGTGCTAAAATCAGGTTCGCCAATACCTAGACTAATAATTCCTTCCATATTTTGTGCAAGATCAAATAATTTTCTTATACCAGATTTCGGAATTTTATCTAAAGATGTTGATATAGAATATTCGAGCATATTATCTTCCTCTAAAAGTCAAAAAGTGTTTTCTGTCGATTCTTTTGTTGTTCTTCTTTCTCACTTTCTTTTTGTGATTCTTTTTCTTTCTTGATAATTTCCACTTTTGATTCAACTTTTTTATCAATCGTTACTGGAACTACTTTGATTTTTTCCTTTTTTTCTGGAATCTTTAAAAGTTCTTCTCTTTCATGTTCTATTTTTCTGTAGTTTTTCTCATCAATGAACTTTATTTCTTCCATATCAAACTCAAAAAAGTTAGCGATTAGGGCGCCTTTTCTAGGATTTAGAAACAGTATAGCAATCATAGGTAAATAACTTCTTGCAATTTTCCTTGAACAATGACATTTTTTTCCGATCTTATCTAGAATTACGTTGTTAGTTACCCTTGCCTTCTTGGAAGATCCTAAAACTTGAAAGTACTTCGGTGGGGAAAATGGGATATACCTTGAATCCGTTATCCCTGCAACAGAGACCCCTCCTGTCATCAGATCTGATGCATATTTCCACATGGAATAATTCCTTGTATTAAGAGCCCTTTTTAAATAAATATCTGATTTAGAGATAAAATTCATAGAGTTAAGTAAATCTTTTCCTTTGTATGCTTTAGGAGTGTTTTCATCAATCCATAATAGCAATTCATCAGGTTTTTTATCAATATTAAAAAATTCTTTTCGAACATCTATCGTGTTTGATGTATAAAGTTTTGATAATGCTTCAAATATCGAGGCTTCAGTATCCCTCGATCCTACTAACTTCTCATCACCCATTGCTATATTTTTTCCTAAAGAATCAAGATCATTTATAGCAGCACGCATATCTCCTCCTGACTGTTCTGCAATCTTCAGGAGGACTTTTTCATCTACATTAATACCCTCTGCAACTGCTATTTCTTTTAATCTAGCAAACACCGTTCTTGATTGTAGTCTTTTGAATTGGACAAGTTTACAATTTTCTCTTATTGCCTGAGATACTTCCCAGTAACTATTTGCTGTAAGTATAATGGGATTTTGTGTGTTCTTGATTATTTCAAGTAATGCTTTTGCCCCACCAAAATCTTCCTTTCCATGGATGTTGTCGGCCTCATCAAGTAAGATTATTTTTTTATACCCAAAAAGAGTCTTTGAAGATGCAGCATTTCCAACTATCCTGTTTAGTGCCGTTTGATCCCTTTTATCGCTTGCATTTAGTTCTATTAAATCATATCCAAGTTCTTTTGCTAGGACTTTTACCATAGTGGTCTTACCACTACCAGGTGGTCCATAAATAAGGAGAGCCTTTTTTTCACTCCCCCATGTGTTAATCCATGCTAAAATATCCTTTACAAGTGCCTGTTGACCTTTTATTTCAGAAAAATTTTTAGGAAAGTACTTTTCAACAAGCATGTTATCGTTATCCTATCGAAAGATTGGCGAGAAGATATTCAAGTTGTATAAATTCATTTGCTCCTTGAACTAGTCTAAAATCAGCCTCACCTATCATATCAACAATTCTAACTTTTTCTTTATCAGAAACTTCTAAGTTGAAAGTCTCTCTGTGCATTTGCATTATTATGTCTTCTCCAGATAATCCCTGTTCTAGTAGAAGCGACTGGAGGACTCTTCTAGATGAAATAAAGTCTCCAGAGAGTGCTATCTTCATCATATTTTTTATCTCTTCTGGCTTTGCCCTAGAACTTACCTGGTAAACCAAACTCTCCGTTATTGAATCTCCAATGCCTGATGATGCTTGAAGTGCATTAATTGCCTTCCGCATATCTCCTTCAGAAACGTAGGCAATTGCCTCTAGGCCATCTTCTTTGAGATCAATTTTTTCCTCATGCGCAATTTTTTTGATCATGATTTTTATTGCATCATTTGTCAATGGACCAAATCTAAATATTGCACATCTTGATTGTATTGGATCAATAATCCTTGAGGAGTAATTGCATGAAAGAATGAATCTACATGTTGAGGTATAAACTTCCATAGTTCTTCTCAATGCATTTTGTGCATCAGATGTTAGTGCATCCGATTCGTCTAAAAATATTATCTTAAACTCCCCGCCTATCGGCTTTGTTCTCGCAAAGTCTTTGATTTTTTCCCTAACAACATTTATTCCTCTCTCATCCGAGGCATTCGTCTCTTGGAAGTTTTGTTTCCAATACTCCCCAAATATTTCTTTTGCAAGTGCTATTGCAGCTGTTGTTTTTCCAACACCTGGAGGCCCAGCAAATAGCAAATGAGGCATTGATTTCTTATCAATATATGATTTGAGTCTCCTAACTATAGGATCTCTTCCAACAATATCATCAAGTTTCTGTGGTCTGTATTTTTCCGTCCAGGGTTTTTCAAATTCCATCAAATCACAACCAAATCATTTAATTAATTAAAATATTTAAATCTTATTGGATACTTTCAATAAGTTTTTCTATATATAAGTTGAATTTATACTCTTTTAAAAGTGCTCTTATTTACTCTTTAATTCAAAAATCTCTTCCGTTTTTTCTTTTCAAGGCGGTAAGGTGCTAAACACATTGATAAAAGAAGTAATCTTTTTGGGTGTTAAAGAATCAGTTTTTTATCTTAATTGATACATTTTTATTTTATATTTCTCAAAAATAATAGAGTCATTGTCTTGTAAATTGCCTATTTATTCCAATTTTAGTTACCAAAGGACCTATTATTCCATACCTGTTTTAAATAAAAAATCTCTTAATAGTATTACCCACTCAATTGGGAATGAAAAAAAATTTGTTAAATCATATGTAACTTATGGAAGTTTTCATCTAATCGGTCAAAAGTAATTTTTTTGTCCTGATGCCTGCACCCCTTATCATACTCATTTTTATTTCATTATCAAGATCATAGTCCCTACCATAAACAATTTCCTTTACGCCAGCATTTATCAATATTTTCGTGCAAGACATACATGGGAAATGTGTTGAATAAATTGTTGAATTTTCTGTTGAAACACCATGTATTGCAGCTTGGATTATAGTATTTTGTTCTGCGTGAACACCTCTACATAAATGCGATTTTTCAAGAGAACCAAGAGTCTGTCTAAGGCACGTTTCTTCCGAACAATGGGGAAGTCCTCTTGGGCTTCCATTGTAACCTGTTGATATTATATGCCCCTCTTTAACTAAAACTGCACCGACATGTTGTTTTATACAAGTAGATCTCTTTTTTACTAGTTCTGCAATACTCATAAAATATGTGTCAATATCCATTCTTGCCATAAAAATCATACCATTATTTATAAAACTCTTTGACAATTATCCTTCTTTCATCTATACTTTTACCTTCAAAAAGCTTGTAACAACCACAAGAAGCCTTACCTTCGTTACATATTCCATCCACTATACACTTTGGGCCAGAAGACTCAAATAAGGCAGAAGAAACTCCAAGAACAAGATACAGCATACTCCAAGCCATTTCTCTAATTTCCCACTGTGCTCTATTACAACAACGAAGATTAAAGAAATGTAGTAATTCTCTTGCGTTCATTGTCATAACAAGATTTGTTTTAGTTGCATTGGGAAGTACAAATCTTGCATCTTCAGGGGTAATGTTCAGTTCAAGTAGTTTTTTATAAGTTTCTGCTGATTCTTTTAGACTTTTTTCAAATAACTCTTCAGCAGATCTATTCTTTTTAATAGATGGAGGGGTAACGAAAGGTACCTCTTCCATCTTTACATATCTTTGGCTTTGTTGCGTAAAAGAGGCGATCCTATGCCTTACTAGTTGATGGGAGCATGCCCTTGAAATACCTTCAATAGAAAAAGTAAAACTTGCATGTTCAATAACTGAGTAGTGCCCATACCCAACAACTCTTTGAATTCTATTTTTTGCATTGTTTGTATCTATTTCTTTTATCAACTCGGAAGGGGTACCTTCTTTCATTGTTGTAAGGGCCGCTACCGCACAAACAGTTTCAGGATTATGAGTATGCTCCAAAAGAATAACTTTCATTATATCGAAATATGCCAAATATTATATAAGATTTAGCATTAATACAGGTTATTCTCTCAATTTCAATTATTACTAAAATATTAATTATCGATTATCAATATCCTCTTATTATTTAAATAATAGTATCTATTTTTTGAAAGTCATTAAGCACTTTTTGTTTATATTTTGTAATAGTTTTGGAACATTGTTATATATTATCGATATCGAAAAGCTTATAAACTGGTAACTGTATATTGATTATCAGCTACTAAAGGATAGGTGAAGTGATATGAAAATTGTTGAAAATGGAATTGGAAGGCATAAAAATAAGCCTTATTCAGTTAGAATACTTGTCGAAAATCTAAATCTTGGTACAATTAGCCCAGGAACAATTCCAGAATCTGTAAATGTGAGGACTTACGACACTAATCTTGGAACATATCTTGAGCTTACTGGCGATGTGAGAGATGTCATGGAGTGCGAAACAAGAATAATTGAGATGGACGACACTATAAAGGTAAAAGATGTAAGAAAAGTATTTTCCGAAATTTAATTTTATATTTTAAAAAAAATAATCTTGAGGAAAATTATGTTAGGAAGATACTCAAGAAGTGCCATTATATCATTGCTGATATTGGTACTTATAATTCCTATAACTTCGGGTGCTACTAACAAAAATTTTCTGATTAATACTGCTAGTGTGAATGGTACTCAAATACCTGATGTAGAGGTTAGGTTGTCTTTACAATCCGATACAAACTATCAAAGATCTGGTAATACTAATTCAAGAGGAGAATTACTTTTTGAAAACATAGCTGAAGGAGTATACTCAGTTACTATTTCTAAAGCTGGATTTGTTACTATAATTGAAAATGTTGATATATCCTTGCTAAATACAAAAACATTTTATTTAAGACATACAGGATTTAAAGTTATTTCAGGAAATGTTTACAAAGATTCAAATAATAATAATATCTTTGAAGCAGGTGAACAAGGGATATCCAATGCAACAGTTAAAGTAACAAATGTAACCACAAATGAAACCTATTCTGTGAACACAGATGAAAATGGCCAATATAGGATTGAAGTTCCAGATGCACAAAATTATAAAGTTAAGGCATCTTACTCAACTTCAGAGTATGAATTGCCAAATTCTATTACCCCCACAGATTATGTTGATTATTCCGTCAATATTCCTTTAACTGTTAAAGGAGATATAATTGGTAAAGTAACTACAGATGACGGTAAGCCTTTATTTGGTATACAAGTTTTTCTCAAAGGAACAAGTGTATCTTATACTTCAACAGACCTTGGTGGATTCTTCAAATTTTCAGTAAAACCAGGAACATATTTTTTAGAAGTTGAATTTATGGATTATGAGAAATACACAACTGAATCATTTAATCTCACACAAGAAGAACAAAAAGAAATTACAATAATCTTGTCCAAACAAAAAGGTAAATTTACTTATGAGATTAAGGCTGAAGATGGTAAAGCACTATCCGAAGTCGAAGCAGAGATATTAAAAACTGGAAGCGGTGTTTTAGTTGAAAAATTAACAAAAGCTAGTGGTACAATAGAGCTTGTACCGGGAGTATATACACTAAAAGCCGATGCAAAGGGATATAATCCTTCTGAAATTAATTTTGAGATAACTAAAGAAGGAATATCAAAATCACTTACTTTGAAGGTCGCCAATGGATCGCTCAAAGTTTTATTAAAAAATTCAAAAGGCAACCCCATTAGCGGAGTTTCTATACTTGTAGACGGTGTCCAAAAAGGTACCTCAGATAATTCAGGTACAATTGTAATATCTGACCTCCCTCCAAAAGAATATCAAGTTGTTGCGTCTTCAACAATGTATGGGAAGGTAACTCAGATAGTAAAAGTGGAAGGGGAAACTGAGAAAGAAATAAATTTAGTATTGGAATCAAACATTATAATACAAGCATTACCAATAATTATAATCGCAGCATTTTTTGTAATTGTCTTTTTGTTAAAGAAAAATCTGAAACGCATTGGATTACCAAAGCTAGAACCTATACAACAATCGCCCGATAAATCACAAGCACAGGAAGCCCTAATTCAGACACACTCCCAAGATATTCCTCCAAGGCAGCCATCTACTGAAGGGAGATCAGTTCCAATCAAAAAATCAAAACTTAAAACAAGAAAATCTCTTAAAGGACTTCCCAAAAAACCTTCTAAAAATAAAGGGAATCCATAAGCTTTTTTAGGTTTAATTCTAAGTTTAGATATATGAGGAAAAAAGTAGTTATAATTGGGGCAGGTCCTGCTGGTCTTTTTTCTGCTTACAAACTTTCTGAAGACGATAACCTTGAAATTATAGTTTTAGACAAAGGCAGAGATGTGGACAGCAGAAAGTGTCCACTTGAATACACTGGTGAATGTAATAATTGTAATCCATGTAATGTTCTTTACGGAACTGGTGGATCGGGATGTCTTTCAGATGGAATACTAAATTTGAGGCCAGATATAGGTGGCGATCTTGAAGAACTCACCGGTAAATCTGACAAGGCAATGAAGCTAGTTAATGAAGTTGATTCAATATTCTTAAAGCACGGAGCACCTGAAAAACTATTTATCGGTGAAACAGAAATGATTGAAGAATTACAAAGAAAAGCTGAAGCCTCAGGAATTAAGTTTATACAGATACCTCAAAGGCATATAGGAAGTGATTATACTCCAGTAGTAATTAACTCAATGAAAAAATATCTTGAAAATAAAGGTGTTAAGTTTGTCATACTTGCAGATGCAATAAAAATAGAAAAAGTAAAAAATCTCTACATTACTACGTATTTACAAAATAATAAGACTTACATAATTGAGTCTGAATATGTTATAACGGCACCTGGTAGAGCAGGCTCAAATTTTTTAATATCACAAATTAATGAACTTGGAATTAAGGTAGCACATCAATCTATTGATATTGGCGTTAGAGTTGAAGTATCGAAAGTTGTTATGAAACCTGTAATTGATGTAAACAGAGATCCAAAATTCCACATTTATTCAAGAACTTATGATGATTTTGTAAGGACATTTTGCACAAATCATGAAGGCTATGTGATGAAAGAACAATACGATGGATATGTTGGGGTAAATGGGCATTCCATGAGAGATATCAAATCACAAAATAGTAATTTCGCATTTCTATCAAGAGTAACATTGACTTCGCCTGTTGAAGATACAACATCTTATGGTATTTCAATTGCTAAAATTGCAACTGTCCTTGGGGGAGGTAAACCCCTCATCCAAAGATTTGGTGATTTAAGGATGGGAAGAAGGTCTACTCCTGAAAGAATCAGAAGAAGTAACATTAAACCAACACTTTTATCAACTACCCCTGGGGACATAGCTATGGCACTGCCATATAGAATAGTTACAAATTTAATTGAATCACTTGAACGGCTCGATAATCTTTTGCCTGGAGTGGGGAGTGATTCAACACTCTTATACGCCCCAGAAATTAAATTTTATGGGATAAGGGTAAAAGTTGATCCATTTATGGAAACTAGTTTATCGAATCTCTTTGTTGCTGGTGACGGAGTTGGGCTTTCAAGAGATATAGTTAACTCAGCGGCTACTGGAATTCTTGCTGCTGAAGGTATATTAAAAAAGGAGAGTCAATTTTGAAAGACATCAACTATATATTCATGGATATTGATGGGGTACTGTATCGCGGTAATCGTCCCATAAATGGGGCCAGAGAATTTGTAAATTATTTAATTGAACAAAACATAAAATTCATTTGTGTCACTAATAATTCTTCTAAATCTCCTGCAGATTATTCAAAAAAATTAAAAAACATGAATATAAATATACAAGAAAATGAAATAATAAACTCTGGCGTTGCAACAGTAGAATTTTTGAAGGAGACATACCTTAAAGAGAATAATAGTTTAAGTGCTTATGTTATAGGTGGCGATGATCTAGTATCTTTAATTCAAAATACAGGTATTAAAATCAAAGAAAAAAATCCCGATTTTGTAATAGTGGGATGGGACATTGCATTCACGTATGAAAAAATGAAAAAGGCATCACTTGCTATTCAGAAGGGAGCAATATATATAGGTACGAATCCAGATTTAACTTATCCTTCCCATGAGGGTATACTTCCTGGATGTGGCGCAATATTAGCGTCTATAACAGCCGCCACAGGAGTTGAGCCTATAATAATAGGGAAACCAAAAACTTTAATTATGGAATTGGCTGCAAAAAAAATTTTTGCGATAAAAGAAAATAGTTTAATGATTGGAGACAGAATTGATACTGATATATTAGCTGGGAAAAACTTTGGTATTCATACTGCACTTGTATTAAGTGGAGTTATTGGTAACTTTGAATCATCAAAATCTCATGTAAAACCAGATTTTGTCTTTAAAGATCTGATGGACTTATATATCAATCTTAAAAAATCTAGAAAGGTGTGAAAATGAAAAGCAAGAAACTATTAATTTTTAGTTTAGTTTTAATTTTTTTACTACCTATGTGTCTTAATACCTCTCTTGAAAATTGGAATACAAGTATAAAGGCTGCAAATTTAAAATTATCAAAAGGAATTGAATATTATAACATTGCTTCCAATGCCTATTCTATCCAAGATATGGACAACATTACAATTTATGCGGATAAAGCTATAATTGAACTTTCAACAGCTTCGATTGCACTTGAAAATGCAATGATTGAAGCTCAAAAATCAAAGAAAGACTGGTTAATTCTATATACGAATTATTATTTAAAAAAAGTTCAGGCTTTAAAAAATGCTGCAGTTGAAATTAAGGTATTGAAAGAGCATTTTATTAATGGGCAAGAAGATGGAATGGTCCAAACTATGAACAATTTAAGGCAGTATGAAACTGAATTCAAAGAATATGACAATAAAATGGAAGATATTAAAAGAGCCCATATATCAGAGTTTCAGTAAATCTTATTTCTTTCTTTTTCAATAATTTTTTCTGGATAAGTATAATATGGCCCACTTAGATAATTAATGAATTTTACCTTTTCAATATCTACACATTCATTGTATAATTCTTTTTCAATTTCACAGTTTACTATTTCACCTATAAATAGATAATGGTCTCCACATAAAAAAGAATCAATAACTTTACACTCAATAAAGGCAAAACATTCTTTTATAGAGGGGCAAGATACTTTCTTCCCCTTGACTTCCTTTAATTTAAATTGTTTAAATTTATCAACATTTCTCCCACTCTCATAACCACACTGCATCACCTTATCTAGAAGCTCTACTGAGGGTATATTCACAGTAAATTCTTTAGAATTTTCAATGAGAATGTGAGAAAGTTTTTTTGTAGAGAGTGATATAGATATGAGTGGAGGTGAATGAGAAATTGGGCTAGTCCATGCTACGGTAACAATATTTGATTTTTCCTGATATTTTGATGAAACTAAAACAAGAGGGCCAGGATTTAGTAATCTTAGGCCTTTAAGATTCTCTATTTTAATTTTCATTCTACCTTATATCCTATTTTTTCTAAGAGATCTTTCCTCTCTTTCTTTTCATATTTATCTTCTATTTTTTCTGCAGAAGTTCCATCAACTATGCCTATAACTGAACTTCCAAGATCTGTCTTTGTTACAATAACTTGGAAGGGATTTTCACTTGCACCGTAGACTGTACAAACTCCAGGATGATTTTTCACATTATTCAATACATTGATTGGAAATGCACCTCTCATCATTATGACAAAAATATGTCCGGCACCAATATTCAAAGCTGCATTTGATGCAAGCTCCTTCAAATGCTCATCATTTCCTGCAACTCTTGTAAGCTTAGGTTTAGCTTCATTCATAGCAACACCAACTTTAATTCCTGCAACACATGTTAGGAGTGTCCCCGCAAGATCTTCTACAGTATAAATAGAAAAGTTGCCTTGGCCAAGTATAAACTCAACACCATCATCTTTTTTTATGTCTATTAACTTAATTTCCATAATATCACATACATCTTTTTAATATTATAAATATAAATACTTAGTCTATACACCTGTTAAGGGCTTCAAAAGCGATCACCATATCTTTTTCATCAACTACAAATATTGTGTCCATAAAACAACTCATAGTTTCTATAACGTTTATTCCTACTGAGGATAGATTTGAAGATAGATAAGATACTACTCCTGGGGTGTCGCTTATATCTTCAGGGCTCTTAACAGATATTTCAACCAAATTTTTTGTTATTCTTACTATATTATCTTTACCTATTAGATTTTCAACTTCTTCAAGATAATCTTCAAGTAATATTAGCGTAATTCCTTGGGAACCTTGGATGATGTTTATTAGATAACCTTCCGAAAGTGTTTTCTTTAGGATAGGTTCGAGTTTTAAAAAGACATGCCACCCAGGTTTAAGAGTCACAGTTGCAACTTTTGTCTTTATATTGATCCTACTCTTCTTTAAAATTTGCTTTATTTTTTTCTCAAGGAATTTCTTTTCTTTTTGGAGTTCTTCAGCATATCTTCTAGATGCTATAAGGACTGCAACCATGTTATCCATTTTATACTCATCCATTATCATTCTTGAAAGAGCTGAATAATTGATTATTCCATATTTAAGACAGTCCATTATAGAAGGATGGGAACCGACATATTCCCTAACTACTTCAGCTATACTTTTCTTGTTTGGCACACTTTTAATTGTATGATACTATATTTAAATGTTCTGAATAAGTATGTTATGTTGTATAATTTCAGCCAAATAATATTTTATTCTAATTTTATACTTT
>JAAZKM010000217.1 GCA_012799835.1 Candidatus Methanofastidiosia archaeon | reverse complement strand
CTAACACATCGATAACACTATTACCTTCGTGTCTCTTTTCTCCAAAGACCCATTCGGCAATCTCGGATATATTTTCTTCGGTATTCGCCCTTCTTTTTCCAGCTTGATCGGCCCAACCAGCAACATCTAATAGCTTTACAAGGAAAAAACTTAAATCACCGCGAAGGCCCACCCCGATATCTTCATAAGTGAGCAATGAGTAATTAACAATGTTGTTTAAAAGATAATTAATCAAATTCGCTGCCGTTGACGCATTAAAATCATAGACACTATTAATAACTACTTTCCAGAATTGTTCATGACTATTTTCACTTTTTGAATACGAAAACTCATCCCTTGATAACACATCTTTAACTGTCTTTCCATTAGCGATCTCGTCCTTGCAATTAAGGTAAAAACGATATTGGTTACTTTTCTGTGGTTTTGATAGTTTTACTATTAAATTCAAATACTCTTCGAGATTTTTCCCATCCGTCCAGCCTCCATTAAAACAGGCATATGAATGTTTAGCTTCCTGGGAGACACCATCAATAGTTTTTCCCTCTAATCTTTGGGAAGCATCGAAAACTTTATTTAATAAAAATTTTGGATTATCCGATCCTAAAGAGTTAATAAACTCTGTATATTGTATCGAGTTTTTGTATGAGTTATCGCGGATTGAGAATTGTTGGTTTTGAGGATCTTTGGGATACCCATCTTCGTGGGGTATAACAACGGAGAAAAAGCCTCTTTTGCCACGTGTTTCAGTATTATAGATTTTGCGAAATATGTTTGGGTAATTTATGTAAATCAAGAGTAAATGAATAAGGTCATGTTTATCGAAGTCACTATTATCAAAATCAGTTTTTTCAACTTCAAGTAATAATACTGTATTAATAAGTCTCTTCAATTTTCTTACATCACCAATAAATGGCAGATAGCGGTGACAGTCACTTGATTTATAAATATCAATTAAGCCGCCAATTGCTTTAGATATCAATATTGGATCTGCTTGTGAGTTCCCAACCAATGCCTTTTTTAAGTTGTCAGAAATATAATTTATCAGGGTCTGATTTTCAAGATAAAGACTGATTTTAATGTTTACAAATTTTTCCAAAAATTCACTAATTTTCTCAGTGTCTGGTTTTTCTTTTTCCAACGCACTTATGTTCTCGGTGTCATAACACAAAACATAAGAAATGTTGGGCAGGGTAAAGCTTTTCTTTATTACAAAAAGGACATCTTTAATAGATGAGAAATTTAACCTATCAAGATCATCCACAACAATAATAATTTTTTGTTTAAGACCCGCGAGAGCCATTTCAAGGTTTTCAAACGCATCGTCAACTGTATAATCACCAGAAAATATTTCTAAATCTAAACCAAAAAATGAAAATTTTGCCTTGGTCCCCTTAATAAAATGAGCATATTTAGAGATTAATGGCCGAATCTCAGGTACAAAACAGTTTTTTTGTATAGTTCTAATCAACCCATCAACAAATTTTTCAAGAAGATTTGTCCTTCCCTCATAACGCAACGGATTAAAGCTATAAACAATGGCCTGTTTGTCATAGTCCTTTTTCCAATATTCTTTACAAAAGTTGACAAAGCTTGATTTTCCAATTCCCCAGGGTGCATCTATCCCGAATACCATACTATTTGCCGATCCTTGATTAAATACTCGCTCCGAAAATCTTTTTGCTTCTTCGGTGAAGTCTAATAAATCTTCGTCTAATGATTTTTTCTCGGCATCATTAATAAAAAATGGTAAATCTTTTTTCCT
>JAAZKM010000216.1 GCA_012799835.1 Candidatus Methanofastidiosia archaeon | reverse complement strand
GGGAGAATGGCCTTACCAAGATCACAGTGCCACTTCATAAAGAACTTAAGAAAGGCACATTAATGAAAATAATAAAAGATTCTGGTTTAGCACCAGAAGAGTTTGAACAATATAAATAATTTCTTATAAAGGATCCTTTAAGGTTCCAAACTTCAATTAAAAGATAGGGCCATTTCTCTAATAGAATTAATACCAATAAAAGAGGTCTTAAATATAGTTAAGATACCCCAATTTAAGGTAATCTGACCTAAGAAATAACTAATTCTAACTAATATCTTTAGTAATTAAATACCATTAGTCTTAAATATATACTCGTCATGCTATCTATCATGAAAGGAAAATCATTGTTACTGGGAATTATTATATTGACTGTTTCCCTGTCAGTAGTTTCAGCTGCTAATGGGGATTTTTATAATCTATCTTTTAATTCAGATGAGGCCATTTTACATATAGATATCAAAGATAATGATGTCGTTTATTTCACGCAAAATGGCAATTTGTACAGGACGGATATGAATTCAAAAAAATCAGTCCTCTTGGACTCCTTAGGCTCTAAAGTGGCACAGATTACATCTTCAGGGAACATGGTATCTATTAGGACTCAGGATAAAAAACTCTATGTATTCAATCATGATAAGAGGATTCTATACAAGTTTGTAGCCCACCAAGGTGACCTTCAGCGGGTCATTATTGATGATCGGGGGTATCTAGCCGTAATAACTTTGAAGGACATATCTCTAGGCACAAGAGAGTGGATAGGGTATGTGTATTCCCCTTCAGGTGACCTAATAGCACAGAACAATTCAAGCTCAGTTTTATCCTCATTTACATCGTTAGGTGACAAATTGGTCTTTGGTGCCGGAAGCGGTAATGTTTCAGTTTATGACAGCTCTGGCTCAAGTAGATTATGGATAAATAACATCGGTACAAGAGTTAAAGGATTTTTACATTACGGCGATGATGTATTGCTAGCCTCAGAAAAATCCATATATGCCCTTTCATACAGAGAGGGGCCGATGCTATCAAAAATACTGTCCATTGAAGAGTATCCTGATCTCCTGGTAAGCGATAACTTAAGGGCAGGAATTTCATCAACTGGAGGATGTCTGTATTTATTGAAGGACTATTCACTTGAAAATCAATTCTCATTTAACGGCAGGGAGATTCTAAAGAACTGTCTTGGAAAAGATAAAATCAAGGACATATCCCTTTTGGGGGATAAGACCATTGTCCTAACTGATAAGGGGAAGATATTCGTAATCCAAGGCGGAGAAAATAAACTCTATCTAAGCAATGATTACCAGGGCATAAATACTTCAAAAGTTAGCGGGTATCTAAATAATAACGGGAAACTATACATAGTGTCAGTAGAAGATTACAGGCTTGAGTTTTATAATGTTGATAATATACTAAAGCTGGGAGAAGAAGTAAACACGGCAAAAGAGGAATACAAATCATTCCTTAAAAAAGTTGAGGAAGAAAACGTTCCAACTTTTGAAGGGGAAACCTTGCTAAACAACATCAAAAGCAACTATAATAGGGCATTGTCCTCCTGGGAATCTGGCAACTACAATGCTGCAAAAGAGTATTTGGAAAAATTCAATTCAGGTGTAATTGAGTATTTCGGTAAGAAGGAAACTAAAAGCATCAATCTATTCTCAATAATCTTAATTGTCACAGTTTTGATAGCGGCAGTTATCGCCATACTGTTTTCAATGAGGAAAAAGGCTGTAGAGTGCCCAAGCTGTGGATATGTCATAAAGGATTATTGGAGCTACTGCCCCAAGTGTGGAAAACATAAAGGAGGGCGATAAAGTGAAATTTGGAATAGGTAAGGAAAGCGATCCCAAAGCCAAATGCCCAAGCTGTAACGCTAATGTCTCTGAAGTTCCAAGAAGTGACAGGTTTTTTTGCCCGTTTTGCGGGGAGAGTTTAAAAAGAAAATATGTTATCTTAGGTACGAATAGAAGCAAAATTAAGATAACAGTTGACCCAATATCCCCCTCTGGCAGGGAAGATTTTAGATTTATTTTTCCAGAGTCTGTCTTATCTTACATCTCAAGAAGACATTTTAAGTTCACGGAAGAAAATGGTGAAGTTTGCATTGAAGATATAGGTAGCGCAAATGGTACACTCTTAAATGGACGGGAGATCAGAGGCGGCGGATTATTTGCCATTAAAAAAGGCGATAATATTGATCTAGGCGGAAGGCTAAGGGTTACTGTTGAGGGGATTGAGTTTGAATCGATCTGATAAGAGGGCTATTTTAACTATTTTTGTTATTTTTTTCTTGTCCATTTTAACACTATCTAATGCCTATTGTAGTTACACCCCATATGAAAGCTATGAGGAGTGGATCATCTCTTCAAACATTAAGATTACCAATGCAGAAAACAACATCAGGGATGGTAGGCTAAATGATGCAACAGAAAATCTTAGTGACATCCCACAGCGGATACTAGAAGTTAACGAAGTGTGGTATAAGGATTATTACACAACACAGATAAAAAATATTTCTAATGAGTATAAAGACTCCAATAGCAGCATCGTTACTGAGCTTGATGCGGCAAAATACAAAAATCTCGGTGAAATGTTAGCCATACTAGATACCATCCTATTAAGAAAGGACGATATGAAACAGTTAAGTGGGTTCCAGGAAAAAGTATCAGCACTTCATACCAATATCAGCACTTCCCTTTTAGAATATGATATAATATGCAAGATACAGGAGGATTACAAGAAATCATCGGACCTCCTCAATAGGCTAAAGATAATTGAGGCTAAGATAACGCCAGAAAATATAGAAAATCCAGAAATTGCCCTCACCATTGAAAGAGACTACACTATGATTCAAGAATATCCAAGCTACGTTTCTATTTTCCAAGAGGATGGAAGTAGCTGGGTTAGAAAAAGGGCTTCTTTTTTTAGTGATTTTCATGACATCCTGATAACTATGGAAACGGTGGGATCTTCTAAAGAAATTAGTTTTGACGAGGTTATACTAGAATTACAAAGGCTGGAGCAAAAGGTGCCGGATTTAAAGCTTGAGCCAAACACGGAAGTTTTTGTTCAGGAGTCAATCAAAAATAAGAAGGCTTATGTAATTGAATTAAAGAGCGATCAGGGGAAGTCCAAGTTCACTTACATTTTAATTTTATTGATATCTTCCTTTGTTGCAATATTTGCCCTTGTTTACATATTTCTTTTTACTAGCAAGAAAAAAGAAAATCGAGGAAACAGTGACGTATCACAGTTTCTTGAAGGAAGGACATTTTTAATATTTGAATCAAAAAGATTTGGCAGCCAATCGCATCCAAGGGGTGTGGAGATCTATGCGGAATCAGATGTCGGATTAAAGAGGGAGTTAAACGAGGATTCCATAGGCATTACGTTTAGCAAGGATGGATCAAAAGGGCTCTTTGTTCTTGCAGATGGTATGGGAGGCCACAATGCCGGAGAAGTTGCTAGCAAAATTGCAGTTCAAACTGCAGTTGAGTGTGGGAAGAGGGATTTATTAAACTACCAGGAGCTAAGTGATATTGACATAAAGGATATCTTACGGAATATTGTATATAATATCCATGAAGAGATACTACACTTGTCAAAATCAAGCCCCAGTATGTGCAATATGGGGACCACTCTTGAAATTGTGTTTTTAAACAAAAATCATGTCTACTATGCCCATGTTGGGGATTCTAGAATTTACATGACCTATACAGACGGCAATTTGGATGAAATGATATCCAGGATTACAACAGATCACTCCGAGTTGGGTGCATATATGGAAAGATGCGGCGTCACGGAAGCTGAAGCACGAAAAAAGGTGCCCTCAAATGTTATTACTCAGGCTGTTGGTATCACATCCGTACCCTTAAACCCTGAGATAGGGGATTTTCATATTGGTAAGAACAATTGGATCTTAATCTGCTCTGATGGCCTTTCAGACATGGTGCAGGATGATTCATATATCGGAGAGGTATTGGTAAATAAGCAATTGGATGTTGGAACAAAGGTAAAAGAGCTTATACAGGCAGCAAAAGATGTTGGCGGCAAAGACAACATATCCCTGATATTGTTTAGAATAAGGTGAGTTCTTAAGATGTTAAGGAACGGGGACGAACTAAGGGGAAATTCTGGAGCGATATATAAAGTTCAAAAGAGGCTGAAGGAAGGGGGAATGGGGGTAATCTGGCTTGCCAAAAGCTCAAAGGGATTCCATGTTATTTTAAAGTCGCCTAAACTTAATGGAGAAAATGATGATATTAAAATTGAAAAGATACATATTGAAAATGATTTCTTATCAAATCTTTCCCATCCAAACATAGTAGGATACATTGATACCATTCATCACAACTATTATGAAAAGAGATTCATTATAATAGTTATGCAATACATTGAAGGGGAGAGAGTAAAAGAGATGTATTGGGGACATCCCGCTTCAGAGAATGAAGCGATGCTTATCATTGTTCCAATTCTAAACGCTATCAGTTACTTACATTCATTGAATATAATACATAGGGATATTAAACCAGAGAATATCCTGATGGATGGTAACAAGCCTGTATTGATCGACTTCGGGGCTGTAAGAAGCGGATATAAGGAAGCCGAACTTGTAATAGGGACCCCAGGTTGGGCCGCCCCTGAGCAACTAAACGGCAGTGCGCCTTCCCCTCAAAGCGATATCTACTCCATTGGAGCTTTGCTATTTTATATGATGACTGGAAAGGAGCCAAAAACCTACCTATTGGAGGATGGGCGGCTTACCGTGGATCCTATCTCGCTAAACAGGAAAATGCCAAGAAAGATGTCCGAAGTAGTCAAAAAATGCCTGGATGTAAATCCCTCCTTTAGATTCTTAACTGTGACAGAAATCAGGGATTATCTTATCGCTGGCGAGAATATAGATGGTGTCTACTCAGGTGTACCAAGAATCATTATCTGTGGTGAAGTGGTACCTTTAGTTATGGATAGCTACACAATTGCAAGGGACAGGACACAGGGAGGCACAGGGCTTTCTAATATTGAAATATTGGAGCCAGGTCCAATTTTTTATATTTCTAGAGGTCCTCCATCGTCTGGGTATCTGCACTTGCAAAAAATAGGATATGAGTGGTTTGCTATCGACATAAACACAGGAAATGGTATATTTGTCTTAGAAAACAATCAATGGACACGTTTGGAGAAAAACAATCCTAGAAGATTAAATGATGGAAATCAGATATGTTTTGGTTACAACACAACTCAGGGGCCATATATGCCCTTTATATATAAAAAATATTAAAAAATAAATTATAATGCTTTGAATTCTATCTTCATTGCTTTTCCAACAGTTATCACATCAGAGTGCTTCAAAGCGACTTTCTCCCCTTTCCTAAGCTCAATTCCGTTGACCTTTGTACCGTTGCTGCTATCAAGATCCTCTAAATAGTATCTAACTTGATCAGTATCTTGATTTAAGGTCATAGTTATTCTAAAATGACCTCCGCTAGTTTTTCTAGAAATTGACTGGGACTCTAATGGAGTGATAAATCTCTCAAAATCTTCCCTGCCAAAAATTCTGTGTATTTCGTTTACCACCCTTATAGTTTCCTGTGGGTGGTACAAGATATACGAAGGATTTGATCCAGTTTCAACTTTCCTTCCAATGACTGTCTTATCATCATGTGGCATTGAAAACTCTGGTTTTCTGGTACTTGTGTCCACTATTGTTTGCCCGTAGGAATCCTCTGGCCTTCTATAAGGCTGGGCTGAAGTTTGATTAATCCTTACGCCCCCTGTTGTTGAAGGTCGACTGAATAATGTCTGTTCAGGTGCACGCTCTCCAGGCTTTTTAGTTAATTTGTATGTAATAGTGCCCACTTCCCCTATATACTTAAAATATTGGGCAGTTTGCTTATGTAAGACTAGTAGGAGAATGACAGCTAGAGATAGACCCAATATTGGCAAAGGCAATAAAAGTATCCCACCTATATACTTTATTTTTCCAAGAATATCTCCTAATTGCGGAACTGTAGTCGCAAGTATTGAAATGATTGAAAGGCCTGCAAGGAGTATAATTTCTCCAAATCTAGACCAATTTCTTCCTTTGTATAGGAAATATCCTATCACTATGAAAAAAATTCCAAATATTACTGGAAGTAGCATAGCAGGCTGTGAAAAAATAATGGTTGAATATATTGATGCTAGCACCAGTACGAAGCCTAATAATATTGATAGTGAGGAAACTAAAGTGACAACTATTGGCACTCTGTAAAATCCCCCTCTTGATTGATTCATTCTTACCACCTCTCCATTTATTACGTATAATGCCTCATTTATCGATTATATTAATATTTCTATCCTTTCAGGAGGTAAATTATTCATTAATTATGCCTCCTTCAAGGCATTCACATGCGTTATAAAAAGTATCTGTTTAAGGCTTATATAAATGTATGGAAAAGGCACATTTTATGACACCTATTGCATAACTATTGATATTTCATCAGATTAAAGTCTCAAAAGTGCATTGTCCTTGTTTCTAATTGCCTCTGTATAGTTTGGGTCTATTGCAATAGCCTTGTCGTAGCATATTATGGCTTCGGAGTAATTTCCTAGATTAAAGAAGACAATCCCCTTGTTGTTCCACGCTTGTTTGTATTTAGGATTTATCTCAATCGCCTTGTCGTAGCATATTATGGCTTCGGAGTATTTACCCTGATTTTTTAGTGCAACTCCTTTATCATTCCATGCACTTGCATAATTTGGATCTGTTTCAATCGCCTTGTCGTAGCATATTATGGCTTCGGAGTATTTGCCTTGTTTATTGAAATCTACACCTTTGCCATACCAAGAATATGCAATATATTCCTTGGCTTTAGTGTTAGTCGGGGTGATCATTATTACCTTTTCAAAACTTGATATGGCAGCATCATAATTCTTTTGATTGTAATAAGACACTCCCTCCTCATAGTATTTATTGACGTTGTGCCTTAAACCTAAGACAATCACGGCAATGGAAGATAGCAGTAAAAGGGCAAATATAGATGCCAAAAATTTTTTAGAATGGAGTTTATCAGAAGAACGAAATATTTCATTTGTTAGATGGTAAGTTCTCTCATTGTTGTATTCCGTTATCTTTTGATTTGTCATAATAGTGCTGTCTTCATAGATTTGAGTTTTTGTTTCTACCGGAACGTTATCTGAGTATATCTGTGTCTTTGTTTCAACAGGGACATCACTATATTTTGGAGGGTTTAGAGAGTCGTTAAAAATGGCCTGCCCACAGTTAGGACATTCTTTCCAGTTAGTTTTAATTACTTTACCGCAGGTTTTACATATAGTTTTTAGTTTAGAGTTGCAATTAGGGCAAGTTGACATGTATTCATCAATTTCTTTTTTGCAGTAAGGGCATAATAAACGTTCCATGTGACCTAATAAAGCCATAATTTCAAAATATATAAATATATGGAAACTCTTTGGAGAGTCCAAAACACTTTAATAGAGATTTTTTAAATATTTTTTAATGAGCGTCATTGACAACAAGTACAGAATCTTGACTTTGTTATCAGAAAATGAAGTCTCGTCTGTCTTTTTGGGCGAGTATATGCCTACAGGGCGATACGTAATCATTAAAATTCCTGCACCTGGCCAAGAACATTTAGCATTAGCTAGATATGAAAAAGAATATAACATATTAGTAGGTCTAAATCACCCAAATATAGTAAAAGTTATTGATTTTTCAAATAGATTTCCCTATTTAGTATTAGAATACATTGATGGTGAAAACGCTTTGACGGCATATAAAAATCGTTCTGTGCCATTGGATGAAAGTTACGCTTACTTACTCCAGCTCCATGGGGCAATAGAGTATCTGCATCAGCAAAGATTTATACACAGGGACATCAAGCCCTCAAACATACTTATTGAAAAGCACTCAAAAAGAGCGGTATTAGTTGATTTTGAGACATCCAGGGATATAAATGACATCGATAACATCAAAATCTATAGTGGGGATTATTCCCCTCCTGAACTTTTAAATGGATATTCTGGTTACTTCACTGACGCTTATAGCCTTTCAAAAGTAGCGGTATTTATGCTGTCTAATAAGAGTCCAACTGAAAAAATCACTCTTTACCATAGGCTCTCTTATCTAATGGAAGAAGATTACACAAAAAGAAGTAATTATGTAGGTGAAATATTATCCATATTGCCGAAAAAACCTTTATTGTACTTTTATCAGGATGGTATTGTGAACAAATTGTATCCATTAAATAAGGAAGGATTAAGGGTAGGTAGAGGCAACATATGTGAAATCAAAATTGATGACATTAATGCCTACATTGACGAGGTGCACGCTTTTGTAAAAAAGGAAAATGAAAACTATATCATCTATGACAATAACAGTGTCAATGGTCTCTGGGTATTTGATATGGGAAGCTATGTCAGAGTGCAAAAACATATCTTGAGAAACAATGATATTTTATCATTTGGTTGGAACAGCAGAAGTGGCCCATATATGAATTTGAGGGTTTTCATTTAGTTTGAGTCAATTATCAGGAAAAATAAAAAATATAAAAATAAATATATTTAAGGAACTAATGTAACTCTACAATTAGCATATTTTGCTACATCTGCAGCGACATGACCCATTATAAGTTTCTTTATACCTGTTAGTCCTGTTTTACCCATAATAATATGGTCGCAACACTTCTCATCGTCGGCTGTTTGAATTATGGTGTCAACTACCTTTCCAAGTTTCATCATTTTTTTTACTTTTACTCCTTGTTTATCGGCATATTTTGCCATCTCGTTGAGAACTTTTTGGCCCCTCTTACATATTGGATCATCCATCATACATGTAAGTTGTTCCTCAAAAAACGGAGAATATCTTTTTATATCATCAGTTCCTTTTATCTTGTCTTCCCAGTCAGGCAAAAATCTATCCATTGCCTCATAATTCATCTGTAATTTATCAACATCTATTACATGGAGCAGCATAATGCATGCACCAGTTTTACCTGCGACCCATGCGGCATACTCAATCGCTTTCTCGGAAGTTTTGGAGCCGTCTACTGGGACTAAAATTCTTTTTATTAATTCTGCCATTTTTGTCACCATGTGATAATTAATATTTGAATATATAAATTTATCTATTTATAGAATAAAATATAAAATTCAAAAAAATTATTATATTAAGAGTGTAAAAAATAATAATAAATTTAAATTAATGTCGATATATATAAAGACATTTGTGGAAGATTCAAGTAATTGTTATAAGAGCTACGCAAAGACACGACATACAAAAAGGATGGGAGTTTCAAAAGAAATGATATCAATTGAAGAGATTAAAAGAAGATTAATGAAAGAGATTATATCCTCGTTTTACATAGGGATAAAATAATTTTTATATAGATTTTAGAATAACCCATTTGGTAATCGATTTGGAAACTCCAATAGAAAACAAGGGGTATATAAATAATATTGATTTATCATTAAAAAAACTGCCCATAATACTGTTAATATTTAATTTTTCTTTATTGGTATTTAAGCTCACCTGACATTTACTTTTTTGGAAAGTTAATAGCAAAAAACTAATTTCTTGTAATCTCAAAAGCGTGTATACATGAAATTGGCATGATAGTTAGGAGGGCCATGTATCTCTTTCGATTTATGTAAATATAAACGCC
>JAAZKM010000017.1 GCA_012799835.1 Candidatus Methanofastidiosia archaeon | reverse complement strand
TGCAGAAGATATAAAAAGCATGAAGATACGGGGCGCAGCAAAAATAGGTTGAACTGTAGCAGAAGCTCTAAAAATAGAAGCTGAAAATTATGAAGGAAACGATCCTATAGAATTTGTAAGGGATATTAAGAAAACTGCCAGATTCCTTATCGCAACTAGGCCAACTGCAGTTTCTCTTGAAAATGCCCTTAGGTATGTCTTGGCTGAACTTGAAAAAGAGTACAACGATGGAAAGGACATAATGTCTTTAAAGAAAATTGTATCAAAGGCTGCTAATGATTTCTGTGAGAATTCAAATCGTGCTCTAGAAAAAATAGCGGAAATAGGTTCAAAGCGAATAAAGGATGGCGATGTAATTTTTGTCAATTGCAATAGTTCAGCGGCCCTTGGGATTATAAAAAAGGCACACAGGGATGGGAAGAAAATAAAAGTGTATGCCAATGAAACAAGGCCAAGATTTCAGGGACTGCTTACCGCAAAGGAACTTTTGGATGAAGGGATAGATGTTACCTTAATAGTTGATTCTGCAGCAAGACTGTTTATTAAGAGGGCCAATCATGTAATTACTGGTGCAGATGCGGTAGCTGCAAATGGGGCCGTTGCCAACAAAATTGGCACAGCAACTCTTGCATTAATTGCGCATGAGGCAAGAGTCAATTTTATTGTTGCAGCAGAAACATACAAATTTAATCCTCGAACATATAGAGGGGAATTAATTGAAATTGAAGAAAGGAACATATTTGAAGTGATCTCAAAAGAGGATTATGAAAGATTGAAAGGATTAAAGGTAAAAAATCCCGCATTTGATATCACACCTCCAGAGTATATTGACTTGATTGTTACCGAGAAAGGGCTAATACCCCCACAAGCAGCAATACTAGTTCTGAAAGAAACATATGGATTGGATTCATTTGAGAAAGAACCATGGGAGGATTAAATTTATAAATTGTTCTAGTTCTTTTTAAATTATGCCTCGGTGGCTCAGCCTGGCTAGAGCGGCTGACTTGTAATCAGCAAGTCGGGGGTTCAAATCCCCCTCGGGGCTTACAATTCTAATTCGAAATCACTCGGCTTAGTATATAAATAAAAATGAAATTTCTGTGATTCTTATTGTTCACAATGGGCATACCTTGATACACATCCCACAGCGTAGGCCCCCAAGATCATTGAACATATAATCCCTGCACTTCTGTCTTTGAATCGTTCCATCCCTTGACAAAGCCGAAACAGGACATATGTCTATACACTTATTGCAATCTTTACAGCGGCTATCTATAAATTCAGAAGAACGAGAATTGGCAACAAATGGAGCATCGGTAATTATCGCCGTCATCCTGACCCTGGGACCAAACTTATCAGTAATTACTAGATGATTAAGCCCAAACTTTCCGATACCGGAAAGATAACATGCATACTTCATGGAAAAATCCGCTTTTAGTGTTTCTTTGTCTGCATACCAGTATCCAAATTCACTTCCCTCTGAAGGTGCTAGTGTGGCGATATAACCCAACTCTTCAATGAACTTTAATAGTTTGAATCCTATTATTCTAAGGGTTGCTGTTCCGGCCATAAGTGTGTTTGTATATTCGGCCCTCCCTTTAGGAAGGGGCTCAAAACAACCATTTGGGATAGTAACCCCTACCACTATAATACTTTTACAATGTTCCATTATGTCTTGGGGCCTATTACCTTGATATTCAGGATTTAAGAATCCCTTTGAATCTGCAATTCCTATAAAATCCGCTCCAAGGGATTTTGATAAACCCATCAACTCATCTGTCATTTCTTTAGGTGTCATTTATACCACTTGATAAAAAGCTATATGATTTATAAGTTTTTGAGAAATATAAATGTAACAGATATCAGCTTTAAATCGACTTATTATGCCATTATGAAATAACTGATTTATGAAATAATAAAAAAACTAATAATAAAAAAAAGCTTAGCCATTTGTGAGAAGAAATCTTACTTTTTCTTTGCTGCAGGTTTTTTGGCTTTTTCTGTTGCCTTTGGTTTCTTTTCTACTTTTTTATCTTTCTTCTTATCTGCCATAATTTCACGCTCAGTAGTTGTTAACTACCGTTACTCATTAATTACTTCTAATATATAAAGTTATTGGATTTCATTATTCTCAAATGAGAATACCTAATCCTACTTTAAACACATGGCATTGGATAATGGTCTCAAAAACGGATTACCAGGACTAATTATCCCTAAATACAGTCTTATAGTTTATCTATTGGCACGCTTTAAGAATTCACTCAAAAAACTGTATTTCATTTAGATTATTAGGAATACCTGTGTTTTATTATTAAATCTATGCCAATTAATAATTTAGTCTTTATCCTTTCTACAATTAATATTAAATATCAACTGATATACTTTATTAATGAAGGATGGTGAATGTATTAAATATACAAATCAGAGAGTTGAAATCTTGAATTTTCTTCAAAATAACTATTCACACCCAACTGTAGAAGATGTTTATGAAGGAGTAAAGAAGAAACTTAAGGATTTGCAAAGCTACCGTTTATCAAAATCTTAAATTCCTAGCTAGCAAGGGTTTTATCCAAGAAGTGAATGTTAAAGGAGTTTCTAGATTTGAGCCAAATACTAATCCGCATCACCATATAATATGTAAAAATTGTGGTGCTATTGTCGATTTCGAATCTAAAGAGCTTACTGAATTTTCTCTACAACTAATAAAAAACATGAAGGATTTTAATGTTGAGTCGACAAATACAAATTTCTTCGGAATTTGTAACAAATGCATTAACTAAACATCTATATTGAGTTGAAATTATGATAACCATGGGAAATGTAGGGATCGCACTTTTACTTACTATCTTGGCCGGCCTTTCAACAGGCATTGGAAGTTTAATTGCTTATCTAATCAATAAACCTAAGACAATCTACCTTTCATTTTCTTTAGGACTCTCTGCTGGGGTCATGATTTATGTTTCATTTATAGAGCTGCTGCCTCAAGCACTTCATAATATTGGAGATCTATTTGGGTCAATTGCATTTTTTTTAGGCATACTTTTCATTGGCATAATTGATATGACCATACCTGAAAAAGAGAATCCACATTCATTTAGTGGGCTTTCAGGAAACAATTCCCCCAAAAATAAAAAGGACCTAATGAGGACTGGACTATTTACCGCACTTGCCATTGGCATTCATAATTTTCCTGAAGGGCTTGCAACGTTTGGAACAGCGCTTGGGGACATAAGACTTGGGATTGTGATAGCAATTGCAATCGCAATACATAACATACCCGAAGGGATCTCTGTATCGATTCCTATATTTTATGCCACAAAAAGTAAAAAAAAAGCCTTCATATACTCCTTCCTTTCAGGATTAGCTGAGCCAATTGGAGCAATAGTTGGATATTTTATCCTCCTTCCTTTTTTATCCGACATCGTTTTAGTTTCACTATTTGCATTTGTTGCAGGAATTATGATTTACATAGCTATTGATGAACTTTTGCCAATGGCGCATCAATATGGTCACAGTCATACCGTTATTAGCGGGGTAATCTTAGGCATGGCAGTGATGGCAATTAGCATAATACTGCTTTAACTAATTAAATTACTACAGATACTGCATATTATTTAAATATACCAAAGAATATAGGAAGCAAGGTGAGATCATGGCAGTAATAGATGAATCTGTACCCTTAACTAAGAAAAATATTGAGGTAATACTAAACTATATCCCATATTTTGAAGATAAGAGTCAGAATTTTTTTGATATTATCAAACCTAAAAAAGAAGAAGGACGAATTGTTGATTATCTTTATATTACATACTCAACAAAATTTAAGGAATTTTATAGAGTATTACATGAACAGGGATTTGTCACAAACTTCAACTGGCTTGACTCTAGTGAAGAATCAGACGATATATCCTATTATTACGATATTTTAGAAGATGCAGACATCCTGACTTTGAGGAGATTGTTCACAATGATTGTAAGGCATGATAAACACAATGAAGGATTTTTTGCAGATGTGATAGATAGCGGACTTCTTTTAGCTATGCTATATAAATTAAAAACTCTAAACGAAGAAATATATTAAGGCATTTATATGGAAATTATATTTTGTCCCAAATGTGAAGTAGAACCTAGACGTTCTTCACATTTATGTGATAAATGTGGACTAGATCTTAGAAAAATCAATGATCTGCTCAATAAAGGAGAGTCATCCTTCAATCAAGAAAAGTATCAAGATGCAATCAGTTTTTACGAAAAGGCAATAAAAATGGGCCGGAAGAATCCTCTTGCTTGGTATGGCAAAGGCAATGTACTCTTGAAATTGGGTGAGAATTCTGAAGATGTAAGCTTATGTGTCAAATGCCACCTCTGTCCTGTCCTATCTGAGGCATTTTATAATGATGCAATCAGCTGCTATAACAAAGCTATTGATTTAGATCCAAAATTTAAAGATGCTTGGTATAAAAAAGGTGTTGCTCTTGAAAAATTAGGGGATGCCCTAGATGCCAAGAAATGCTTCGAAACTGCAAAAGAGTTGAAATAATTCTTTATTCAATTAATTGAAAATCAACCGTATCTTATTTTTAGTACTAGAACTATAAACACTAAAATTAACGATACACCGTTTGCTACAATAACAGGCGTATTTTTTATGATAAGTCCGTATAAAAACCAGAGCAACACACCTGTAAAAAATATGACGTACATCAAAAAGGATATGTCTTTTGTTTCTTTGTACTTCCAAGTTTTCATAACCTGAGGTATAAAAGATATTGTAGTAAGTGATCCTGCCACCAATCCTAAAAGAGTTGTTGTTTCCACAACTTTAGGAGATATGGTCACATTAAAAAGCTTTTACTTTTGACTTAAACTAAATCTAAATTTTAAGGAATATGGGTAATTTTGATATTTTTCAATATTATATATAACTCGTATTGTTTATTAGTTAATTTTATATCTTATTGTTTAGATTTTTCATTATGAGTGCGGAGAGAGAAATAATTCTAGTAGTTGATTTTGGAAGTCAATATACGCATCTGATAGCAAGAAGAGTTAGAGAACTTGGAGTTTATTCAAAAATAGTGTTTCCTGAAATCACTATCCCAGAAATCAAAAAACTCTCTCCCAAAGGAATTATTTTATCAGGGGGGCCAAAGAGCGTTTATGAAAAGGACTCTCTTAATATAGGCGATGAAGTTTTTGACTACCTCGTGGAAAAAGAAATCCCCATTTTAGGAATATGCTACGGATACCAGTTAATTGCATATAAGATGGGCGGGAATGTGAAAAGGGAACAAAGAAAAGAATACGGAGTTGCAAATGTGGAAATACTTGATTCTGAAGGCATATTCAAAGATCTTGAAAGGAAGGAAATAGTATGGATGAGCCATAGTGATCAGGTTTTTGAAATCCCGCCAAATTTTGTTGTTACCTCAAAAACAGACACATCCCCAATAGCCGCCTTTAGAAATAATTCCAAGACAATTTATGGATTACAGTGGCATCCAGAAGTAGTTCACACAAAGAATGGTAACAAAATATTGTCAAACTTTGTGTATAATGTGTGTAATTGTGAAGGCACATGGAATCTTTCCAACTTCATTGAAGAAACTGTAAAAAACATCAAAAACAAAATAGGAAACGGCAATGCGGTCATTGCTTTGAGCGGAGGCGTTGATTCTTCTGTCGCAGCTGCAATAACTGAAAAAGCTATAGGAAATAGGCTTTATGCAGTCTTTGTGGATCATGGGCTTTTAAGAAAAGGGGAAGCCGAATTAGTCTCAAAAGCTTTTTCTAATCACAACATTAATTTTAAAAAAATCAATGCAAAGGATAGATTCTTCAAAAAATTAGATTCTATCACTGACCCAGAAAAGAAAAGGATGATAATAGGCGAAGAATTCATCAGAATATTCGAAGAGGAAGCAAGGAAGATAGGTGCTGACTTTCTTGTTCAAGGAACTATTTATCCTGATGTAATTGAAAGTGGAAGATCCCAACATGCAGATACAATTAAATCCCATCATAATGTAGGGGGGCTTCCGGAATCAATATCCTTCAAAGAGATAATTGAGCCTTTGAGGGATTTATATAAAGATGAGGTGCGTGAGGTGGGGAGGAAGCTTGGCCTTCCAAAGAAAATAATTGACCAATATCCCTTCCCAGGCCCAGGGCTTGCAGTTAGAATTACCGGCCCAGTAACTGAAGAAAACATTAAAATTTGTAGAGATGCCTCAGCCATAGTTGAAGAGGAACTTGAAAAAGCATCAATTGAAAACATATGGCAAGCTTTTGCCGTTACATTGGAGGATAGGGTAGTTGGGGTGGTCGGTGATCAAAGGAAGTTTGGCAGAATTGTGGGGCTTAGGATAGTTGAGTCTCAAGATGCAATGACTGCTAACTTTAAGAAACTACCTTGGGATTTGCTTGAAAATATCTCCACAAGAATCACAAATGAAATTCCTGAAGTGGTTTCAGTTGCGTACTTCATAAGCCACAAACCTCCACAGACTATAGAACCTTGTTAGTTGATTTTATGGTATTTCTCGACATAAAGGAAAATATGGGCTATATCTCTGGTGATGCAAATATTGGCGTCATAAAATTAGATAAAAAATGTATTTTGATAGATGCAGGCGGGAGCAAAAAAGACGGACAAGAAATAGCCAGACTGCTTGATGAAGAGAATCTATCCCCCAGTTCTATAATAATAACACACGGACATTGGGATCACTTTTATGGAATTTCTGAAATAAAGAAAATGTTTCCAGAATTAAAGGTATACTCTTCATCCGTAGAAAAGTCATTCATTGAAAATCCATACCTTGAGTTTTATTCCTACTTTTCATCAACATCTCCTCTAAAAATGCCCGATATTCCTATTGGATTTAAAGGAATTATTGTAGACGAAACGATAGATGGCGGAATTACAGAGATAGATGGTGAATCTATGGAAATTATCCCGTTTTCAGGTCACTCCCCACTTGGCATAGGCATACTGTATAAGGGGGTACTGTTTTCCGGGGATTGTCTTTACTCAATATACTCCCTAAATATGTTCAAAATGCCCTTTTATACAGATATTGAGAATCAATTTAAGGATTTAGATAGACTTTCTAACTATGAAATAGACTATTGCCTTCCGTCTCATGGGCTACCTATACGAGGCGTAAAAGATTTCAAGAATGCACTAATTGAAAATAGAAAAAAACTAGTTTCTTTAGAAAGATTGATTTTGGAATTAATCAAAGAGAAAAAAAGTGAGGAGCAATTGAAAAAGGAAATTGCAGAGAAACTTTCAATAAAATTTGATTTGACAAAATATATTTACGTCACAATAACAACTAAAGCATTTCTTCACTATTTTTATAACACTGGAAAAGCTGACTTTGAAATTGAAGATGGGATCCTGTTTTGGAAAAATTAACAGAACTCTTTTAAGCGAGATTGCTAACTTATTTCTATGAAAAAATTTAGTTCACTCCTATTTTTTTTCTTGTTGTTTGTTTCACTGTTGGGCCCAATAATTGCTGAAACTGCTACTTATGATATTATTGTCGTCAGGGGGGATATTTTAATTGACTATACAGTAGCTCAAGCGTACTCCCAAAAAGAAAAAATCCCAATACTCTTAACAGATCCCAAGTCACTATCCGGGCTATCAAAAAAGGAGCTTATGGGTTTTTATGATGAAGGTGCAAAAAAAGTTCTAATCATAGGCGGGACAACAAATGCAATTTCAGAAAATATTGAACGGGATCTCGTAAACATAGGCTATGAAGTTACAAGGATATGGGATTGGGATAGGGCAGGAACAGCATCTCGAGTTGCCATAGACTTATGGAAATCTTCGAAAGAATCTGTGATCATAAACGGCAGCATTGAAGAATCCTATCTTATTGCTTCAAAATTTGCAATGAAAAGGGGCATACCAATCCTTATTACTAATGAAAATGAGTTACCCTCTTCAACACAAGAAGCCTTAAAATTGATAAACACCAAGAAAGTATATGTAGTGGGCCCGATGATTTCGGAAAATGTCATTAAAATTCTGACTTCAAAGGGTATTACTGTGGAGCGGTTAGGAAAAGATGTCAATATTTCTGAAGTCATTGATATCAAAGATGAAGGGCTGAATTTTAAAATCGAAGCTAAATCACTGGTAGTCGGACTGTTGATTGGGGCGCTTGTGCTATTAACTATCTTCAAGCTTAAAAAAGACGACTCAGTTCCGGTATTTGTCTTGACAGAAGATGAAAGAAAGCTTGTACAAGCTTTAAAGAATGGGGAAGAGAGACAGGAAAAACTTCCTGGGGCAACTAATTTTTCTAGACCAAAAGTGACAAGGCTTGTAATGGATCTTGAATCTAAAGGCATAATATCCCGAGAAAAGAAAGGAAAGACATATAAAATAAAGCTAGATAAACCCATCAAGGACACTAGATAGGAGGACTATCATGAAATGTACATCATGTAAGAGAGAGATTACCTCAAATGAGCAGGCCGTTCACTTTCCCTGCCCTTCTTGTGATGAAGTTATTGTAAGATGTGAAAGATGCAGAGTACTTGTAAATAAGTACCAATGTAAATGCGGGGAGTTTGCTGGACCATAGGTTGTGTTTTTATGTCTGATTTTAACTTAAGTATAACGGCAATGATTATGCCGAATTCTCCTGATGTGGATATCGGGGCAATGAAAAAAGCAATTGAGGCTGCAGTGCCTTCTAATATGAAACTTCACAAAATTGAGGAAATACCCGTTGCATTTGGAATTGTATCTTTAAAAGTCATGTTACTTGGTAAGGAAAAAGCAGGCGGAACTGACGAGCTAGAAAACAATTTTTCAAGCATTGAAAACATTACTCAAGTTGAAGTAACTGATGTTAGAAGACTAGTCGGTTAATTTTTTTATTCTAATTTTTGTTAAATTTTATTCAATTTTTTCCAAATACCATAACTTTTATAACGAATATACATTAAACATAATTGGTGATTTAATGGGGGAAGATGTTTATACTTATGAAAACACCGTCACCTGGAAAAAGGAAAAAATTGGAGAGTTAACTTGGGAAGGAAAACCATCGATAGAAGTTGCAACCCCGCCTGAATTTAAGGGGCATGAAGGTATTATAACGCCAGAAGATCTTTTTGTAGCTGCGGAAAATGTATGTATATTCACTACCTTTCTTTCAAGATCTAAACTTGTCAATTGCAATTTTAAAAGCTTTAAAAGTGAATCAAAAGGATTTTTAGAAAAATCTCCCAACGGATTCATCTTTACTAAGATACTGATTAATGTTTATGTGACAGTTGCTACAAAAGAAGACATTCCACGAGCCGAAGAAGCCATAAAACTTGCAAAGGAGAGATGTTTTATCGGTAATTCTATTACTACTAAGGTAGAAATAAAATCATTTATCGAAGTGGATTCATAGTATCTTTTTTATTCCGCCTATACCTTTAGACTTCGCTTCCCTAAAAATGAATTTATCGCCTTCAGTAAAATGATAACTATTATATTTAAATTTCATTTTTATTAAAGCCCTATCCCCAGTTGAAAGATATTCTCGATTGTAAATTTTTTCAAATGTTACCGTTTCAGCTATCGTTTCAAGATGCATTATTGGTTCATAACCTTCTTTGATTCTTGTTGGGTGGTTAAGTATGAAGACTTCAGCTAAGAATTCTCTTACAGAGGTATTCTCTCCATTTTCATCTTTTAAAATCATGCCCCTTTTTATGAGATCAGAATCAACACCTTTAATAGCTATCCCTAGAATATCGCCAACTTCGCCTTTTGTTTGAACAAGGTGGTGTTGTTTAATCGACTGGCAAGAAACTTTTCTATATGTGTCATTGATAGGGCCTAAAAGAAGATCCTGCCCTTTTTTTACAATACCTTGTTTAACTCTTCCAGTTACAACTGTTCCAGTTCCTCTTACCTTATAGACCTTATCTATATACATCAAAAATGGTTTTTTGTAGAGTTCCTCGGATGTTTTTTCAGGCAGATATAAGAAAAGCTCATTTAGTATATCAAATCCCTCTAGAGTAATTGAGGATACTTTAATTATTGGAATCAAAAATCTTTCAGAAACTTTTTTTGAAATGTTTTGTGCAGTTTCTTTATCTTTCACATTAAAAGGAATTTTTCCCACTTTTCTAAGGAGGGCAGAAACGTCAGATATTACTTTTTTTGCCTCTTCATATGAAACTTTATCAATTTTGGTAATTACTACAATAAGTGGTATATCCATGGCCATGGCAATTCCAAGGTGTTCCTTTGTTATTGGAGTGACTCCATCATCTGAGGCAATAACTAAGAGCGCATAATCTACTCTTTGTCCAAGAATTCCTCTAACAGTAGTCCTAAGCCAAGGGGCATGACCTGGGCAATCAACAAATGAAATTATTTTCGTTGATCTATCAATCAAATCGGCAACTTCCTTCTTATTGAGGGGATTTTTTAGGTATATCCTTTCCATTCCTTTAAATCCAAAAACTGCATGTGAAATTTCGGCTGTTAATCCTCTCTCTATTTCATGTGGGAGGTAGTCAATAATTATCCTAGTTTTCCCGACACCATCATCTTCTATTCCCGTCAAGAGCGTTCCAATGAGTGTGGATTTTCCGTGATCCACATGCCCGATTGTACCAATTGTAATATGCTCCTTAACTCCTTTTTCAGAGTTTACCTCTTCAATTGTAATTTTTCCAAAAAAACCATTTTCATTGTGTCTTTCAGTTTCCGTAATTTTAGATCCAATACCTTCAGCCAGTTCTTGGATTACTTGAATAGTTTTTTCAAATTCCTCCTGTGAATGGCAAACTATCTCCCCATTATCGGATACGCCTATTATATAGTAAGCCCTACCTCCTCCGGTTTTTAGCCTATATTTCATCTGGGAGGATAATCGCTCCCTTCTATCCTTTAATAGGTGTGAGTCCCCCAGAGTTGATTTGAACTCTATGTTTCTTCTTTCACCCTTTTCAAGGATTTTGTGTATACTTTCATTCATTCAAAAGTATTACTTAAAAATACAATAAAAAGGTAACTATATTATAAAACTGAAAATCGGTAAGCAATATTTATAACTTTACACTTTTTTAATGAAAAACTTTAAATAGTCAAATTTATAAGTTATAACGGGTATTAGCATTAATGAGATGATAGAATGGTTGGCAATGATTATGATGACCTTAAAATGGAGTATGTTAAGCTAAAACAACAGCTTGATACCTTCATGCAGATAATGCCTCGAATGGGATACAGCGGTGCCCCTCTGGAATCAAAGGAGATTGTCACAAAACTGGATGAGATAAAAGAAATACTGAGTGCGGCAGCAGTTGAAGAAGGAGGACAATACGAAGACCCTCTTGTTGGCAGACTGGAGAAGCTCATAAATCTTTTAGAATCAAGTATGGTCATCGAAGGTGCAGAGGGCGAAGAAGATAAATTAATGGATTCCCTATCGAAAGTAGCTGCTACTATGGAGCGGGTAGCAGAGTCAATAAAAATGAATACAGAAAAACTTAATGAGATGGAAAAAACCTTTAAAACAATGGGGGAAACCTATGCATCCAAACAAGAGCAACAGAGAAGAGCCTATTATGATCCCGAGGAAAAATTTGAAAGAAGGGTAATAGAAGAACATAAGAAGCCCTACTTTGAAGATAAAAAAGGACCTTCAATTATAGAAAAACATGAAAAGATTATTGATGAGACCCTTGACGAATTTTCAGAGAGTGAGTTCCTAAAGAAAGTGAATCAGGTTTTACCAGAAGAAAGAGTAGACACTATATTTTCAAAAAAGCCAACTGAACTAAGTACTGAAAAAGCTTTACTTGAAGAAGAGCCTTCAATGGAAGATATATTAAGAGAAGCACAAGAGTTAGGTATTGATACAAAGGAACTTTTAAGGGACCTAAATAAGGACACCACAAAAGTAAAAAGTTCTGGATCGATATTTGCCCCATTAACACTTTATGTTTTGGGATTCGTCTGGCTGTTATTTGCAGTATTCTTTTTGTTTAATAATATGGGAGTAATTTCTACAAATAATCCAGTTTCTTCGATATTCAATACGTTGGGAACTGGATTCATAGGGGCCGTATTTTATATAGTAATGATGATCACCGGAATACCTCCATTTATTTTTGGGATGAGGGCTAAAACACAGTCTGGTACAAGGGGCAGTGACAATGTTGTGCTTTATATCATCGGTGCACTATGGATTGTTTCTGGAGCTTTATTCTTAGCTTTCAAAGGGCTTCCTGGATTACCTTTACCTGATACTGGAATATTCCTTGACCTCATGCTTTCACTGATACTTATCTTCTCATCAGTCCTCGCTATAGTGATGGGTACGGAGTTTTCAAGAAAGAAAATAATGATGTAGTCTTTGAGGTATTCGCAAATTAAAGGATAAATATTAAATAATATTTTATTATTTTTTACATATACTCAAAGGTTTTCCAATGGGTTACACAAAAGATGAGAAAAAAAGGCCTATATCGAAAAAGGCCCAGGTAGAAGTAATTACAATAATGTTAATTCTAGCTATTACTGTCGCTGCTGTCTTTGCAGCATACCAGTTTGCTACCCCCCAGATAGAGAGATCAAAGGATGTTTCAAGAATCAATTCTATGCAAAAAGCTCTTTTAGAGCTCGATAAAAAAATAAGGGAAGTTAGATTTGAAGGAGAGGGGGCTCAACGCTATATTGATATCAATTTTGATAAAGGGAATATACGTGTGAACCAGAATGAAGACACTATTTGGTTTTACATGGCGGCACCAAGAATTGAGTCTGCACCCCAACAAGTTGGGATGGACACTTATTTTAGCGGAAGTACCATTAATATAAGGCTTCAATATGGCGGAGAAATAGAAATTCTTTCAAGATTTGAAGTTTTAAATGCTGGACAACATAGAATATACATTAAAAACGAAGGTGCAAATGATATTCTTCTAAGTCTTTCTCCTGAGATTCCAATTACGGGGGATACATGGGTTCTTCAAGGTTATGTTTATGATAATACTGAAGGAGGAAACAATGATGGTGCTAGCGATGAACGGCAACCAACTATGGACAATAATAACAACAATAATATTTTTGATGCAGCAGATGATTCTGCACTCAGTGGAGCTGAAGTAATTTTCGTAAATCAAAAACAGCAGATAATCGCAGTAACAAAAACAAATTCTGAAGGCAAATATGCAGTTAAATTGCCAAAATCCGATGGAGTAAAAGATTTGGAGTTGTATATTATCGTAAATATGACATCTTATGTTATGAAAGAAAATGATGGTGCGACTACAATATATTCAAAAGTAGACAGATATGATAAAGATTTCATTTTGATGAATGAATCCTGGAAAGTAAATATTAATGAGTCAATTGGAAAAAATATTAATGATTTTTCTCCACATCTAATCGATGGCTACTTTTGCATACCAATGTATCGGCTCTCAAAACAGGACGTATTTGAAAATGTCCCAATTGCTTTAATACTCCCTGATACAACTGGCCCTAGCTTAGATATAACAAAAACTGATTTTGATAATCTTTTATTTGACACAATGGATGCATTTGATAACACTCCCGGAAGCAATTATCATTGCAATTATTTTGTTGTTTTTGGCAGCGTCAATTCACCACAAGGTATAGGAGATGGTACTGGTAACTGGATTACTTACCCAAATACAACTCAGCAAGTATATATGTACCCAATTGAATGGCTCTTAGATTTAAATGCTCAAAAAGGGCCAACTGCAGCTGGATATGGAACAGATTCTAAATTTAAAGACATAGCCACAGTTGATGGTAATCCCGATATCCTAAATTATAAAGATTTTTCCCTGATTATTGTAGCATCTGGGGCATGTAATGATATCTCTGGGCACCCGAATGGAAATGCAAATATCCCATCTGGACTGTTAGAGAAGCTGCATATTTACCAAAACGAAATGTCAAATTTTTTGTCCTTAGATAGACTCAAATTCAAAGGCGTTGATTATTCAAGGGGCCTAATTGTATTTGGCCAGTTTTCTGAAGTTAGCACTGCTGATCCCGATAAGACTCCAAGAAATAAATTTTATCCTGATTTAACTGCAGATAAAGAACCACCTTCTGTAATTAACGTGTTTATAGCACCCGATGGACAACATGGGCAAGTACTACCTTATTCTACACATCCTTTAGCATACTTTAATAGCTCAACAGGAGGAAAAATCATAATTACTGCAAATGTAAAAGATGCTAATGAAATTCTTAGCGTTACAGCCCAAATAAAAAGAGGTACAACTGAAAAAGGAGCCATTATTTTACAAGACAATGGATTAAGTCCAGATAGAATTGCTGGAGACGGGACTTATAGTGGGGAGTGGAGCATTCCATCTGATATTTTTAATGACGATAATATTCATTCACTTGAAGTGTCAATAATTGCTATTGATGAATATGGTAATTCTATAGTTAAATCTACGTTCTTAGATCCAGATTCATGGGGTTATTCTCCATTTCAATTAAAACTACAAAGAGACAATATTCCTCCTATAGAAGTAACTTTGCCTTCCGTTTATCCTTCAACAAGTACAATTAGTGATTATATATTTGTGAATTCAACTGTAGCAGACAGCACTAATCCTAAGAGTGGAATAGATAGGATAATGTATGGCCTAACTAGATTGAGATATGACGGAATCCCGTCATTTTTTGATAATCATACATGGCGCCACTATATTGGATTAGCTGAAGGGAATAATACCTATTCAATTGTAACTTATGATAGGGCCGGAAACATATTGGCCCAGAATTTTAATGTATTAAAAGATACTACCCCTCCAAGTATTATTTCTATACCTACCCCACCTCCTTTAGAAATTAACTACCAGGATAGTGGATCTGGTATTGATACAGCCTTTCTTTATGCAAACTCTAGTATAAAAGACGGGCCTAACGGATTTGGAAGTACTCAACTTCAATACAATGGTACTTTTGGCCAAGGAACCCACTCCGCTGTAGCTTATATTAAAGATAAAAAGGGCAATATAATCGTTTATCCATGGCAGTTTGATATTAATAATTCTGGACCAAATTTAAATGTCACATACCCTGCTAACATGCTCACATTTACCCAAAATGGGAACATTACCGTTAATGCGTCAACTGATGCAACAGGCGGGATATCTTATGATGTTAATAGTGCCGTCTCTAGCAACATTGTTTCTTTAGTTTCAGGTTTAAATCGGATATCAATTAAAGCCGATGGAAATCCAACAGGTAATGACATCAATAATACAGTCATTACTAGATGGGTTGTGCGTGATACAACCCCACCAAGTTTAACTGTGGATAAGCCCACAGCTTCTTCTCCTTTAGTAGCTAGAGCAGGGGATATCGCACCTATAATCTTTAGTTATAATGAGGATTATCCTGCATATTATACCATTACTATATTTAATGGTACAACAGTAATCGGACAGACTACAACTCAAATCAATACTCCTGGAAGTAACTCTATTATAGGAAGTGGTAATCATCAGATAATTGGAATTTCTAATATTTCACCTTCAGCGCAAAATGGTCTTTACAACGTTAATGTTACTATGGTCGATTTGGCTGGAAATAGTGCATCTTCAATAAAAACAAATACAATAAAAATTGACAACTCTGGACCAGTTTTTTCTAATATCTCCCCAGGACATAACTCTTGGGGAACTCCAACAGAGTATATTCAAGTTTATGTCACTGAAGATCTAAATGCTGCAGGGGTAGACAGAAATTCAATTAGAATGTATATTTTAGGCGAATCTAATTCAAGCGATAGCGCCATAAATGTGGAAGTTACAGCTGATTTGAATGTTACCCCGTATAGTGATGCTAGTAGAAGCGGATACATTGTAAAATTCAAGCCTTCATGGCCATTTGAAGATATAGATAGGATTAACGCCACCATAGAGGCTTCAGACAAGATTGGTAATCGGTCTTCACAAAGCTGGTTTTATACAATCTGGACATACTCACCAGATATTGATAATTTATCTATATCAACAAATCGTGCAAAAGAAGGGGAAACTGTTAATATACAATTTGATGTTAAACAATGTGTATGTCCTGCTTACGTTTCATTACCTTCACCACATAATAAATTTAATGCCATAACAGAAGTAACTATATCAGTTGGTAAAATAGGCCAAATAGTTTATAATTCAAATTCTGGCTCGGGCTCTTCTAAATTAGTTTATAATGCATCTCGTTCAAATCTAGGCGGTGTACCTACGTCAATTACTGTATCCTATTTTGCAAACGGAGGAGGTGTATGTTCAACTTGCCACTCCCCGCCTGTTCAGATGGAGCTCTATCAATACAACTTCAATGGAGCTAATGCAATTTCTTTCAATGTCCCAGAATATGCAGGCGATATCCTAAATAACATTTCTGTTACAGCCAAAAACTATGGCGGCTGGAAGAGAACTAATACTGAAACACTTTATTTAATTACAACAAAAAATAAAATTACGCAAGGAGGAACAGTATCAACTTATGGTAAATATTCATGGCTTCCAAAATTTGATGGCACTGATTTATCTATAGGCCGCATATCAAAAGAACCCATTGGGGGTAAATATCAAATATATGGCAAAACAAACGATGCCCATAGGGTGGTACCAGTTGTATACATAAAGGGTGCACGAGCACCAAGAGTTGATGAATCTGATTCAAGTGACAATAAAATAGAAATCGATCATGGAAGGATACCTTTAATATTTAATAAAGAGTACTCTCTTGAATTAGCAACAAGGCAGAACACCATTGAAAAATTCTCACTTGAAAATCCAATTATGAATGCCCTTCCTAATGAATTTCCTCTTTGTGTTCATGGATATTTTGACACAACTGATACTTTATGGACAAGTAATAATTTCATGTTAAGAGAAAAACAATTTGTCAGAATTTATGAAAAAATAGGGGATACTATTATCAACGCTCCTGCCGCTGAAGGAGGGCCTGTTTTACTAATTAGAGAGAGGCGGGACCCTTTTAACAATCTTATATCTAGCATAGTTGTAACTACTGCCGATTTAGACAGATATAAAAATAATAGGCAATCTCATGGAAAAAATATGCATAGCGGAGAATCTTATGAAGATCTGGCAAGAAATCTGGAAGAGAACATTATTGTCTGGGCGTGTGGCCATGATTTATTAATAGATTAGTTAGTGATTATATGGGATTCCTCAATAATAGAATGTCTCAGATGAATGTAGTTATGGCTATAATGTTAATTGCAATATTATTGGCAACAACTGTATTCTTTTGGAGAACATCCCAAACATTTTCAAAGAGTTTTTCAGATGAACTTGATAAAAGGACATACGAAAACATAGCCTCATACATAGAAAATGTAGTTGCACACAATGAAGTTGCCTGGATTGAAAGGACTTTAATT
>JAAZKM010000215.1 GCA_012799835.1 Candidatus Methanofastidiosia archaeon | reverse complement strand
CGATATATTAATTGAAAAAAGTCATTTGATATCTAACTCAATAATCAGTGCAAACGCTTCTTTATTAGGGTTATTTTTAATCTGTTTTAGTATAGTGTTTACAAAACCGAAGGGAGGAATAAACTATAATATTTTATTATCCTTATTTCTTATCCTTTCTCTTGAATTGGTGATGATAATGTTGGTTTGTCTCGTATCTTTTTTACATTATGTACCTGTTAGGATAACCACAGACATAACTGTTATGGTGATAGCAGAGTTGTTAACATTGTTTGGAATAATATCTATCTTTTATAAGATATACCACCTATATCAAACATGACCACACAATTATAATTAGAATACTTCTTACGATAGTTATCCCTAACAATATTTTTAAAAAAAATCATCCTTTATACTATAGAATAAACTCCTTAATCTTTTTTATAGAACGTTCTAGCTAAAATCAAAACATAAATTCATAGAAAAGCAGGTCTCGAATTTTTATAAGAATCTAGAAGGACAATCTTTTTAAACACCAATGTATAATATTGGACATCGAGGACTTTAGATGTCCGACATACAGGTTTTTGAGGTCCTTGCGAAGATCCTCCCATACCTTGTTTCGCTTGGTATAGGGACTTAAAATTAAGGACAAAAGAAAGGAAAAATGATTTTAAATTATTTCTTATAGTATTTGGTAATAGTAGCTACCTCTGATGTTTCTTTGTTATCTCATTTCTTGCATCCTTGTAAATGCTCATTATTCCTTCAATTGAACGAGAATTAAAGTTAAATACATTCTTTAGTTTAGCGATAAGGATCCACAAGCAGATTATTCCTAGTCTTTTCTTAGTCAACGTAATAAGTTTATTGCTTGTGTTTATACCAGTATTTGTAAATAATGTAAATTAATGTGAATTTTCTATCTGCTCTGCACATCCAAATACCTCTTTCCATCTCCATTGTATAGAACTTTTAAGAGACAAACTCAACGACAAAATCAGTATTTCCTAAATCAATTACCTTAATATTCTGATTACCCATTATTTCAGACAAATCATCTACTATGAATTTTTTTTAATCTAATCAATCTTATAACGGTCTCATCGCCAATTTTTCTTGTTTCATAGATGTCCAATTAATTCACCCAGTAACTCTAATACTAACTATTATAAAATCATAATGAAGATGAATTTGGGTTATGCGTCATTCTTAAAAACAGAAATTCAGAGCGAAATATATGGGAAAGGAATCTATGTCTGATAAGCCACAAATGAAATTTTGCAACAAATGCCGGCATTAATATCAAGATCTGCTTGAGATTAATGTTTGTCCTTGCGATATTAATTACCCCGCTAATATGGAAAAAAGGGTATATGGCGCGAAAGGAATTTGGGAATCGTATCTTAAAGTCAAATAAGAGAGAAAAGATTTGATTAAGGAACTTGCAGAAATATAACTTGGTACATTATCTTTTATGTCCTTACAATTATTAAAACAAAACTAAAATAAGTAATTAATCGATTGAAAAATTAATTTTCTCTTCGGTTATTAACTTTGGAATTTTCCCAAATTGTATACCAAACTTACGGCATACAAAAGGGATCTTGATGATATCCCCCTTTTCTTCTTCGCCTGTAAGTAAAATGACACCGTCGCCAAACTGCTTTTTTAATCCATATGCGTAAGCTACAATATATGGATCTGCCCCATTCAACCACTTTTGAAATCCGGCCTTATTATCTTCTTCTAACTTGTTAACAATTATTTTTAGATTTTCGATAGTTTCTTGATCTTCTTCATTTGTAATTATCTTCTCTTGAAAAAAAGTATTACTAAGATAATCGTTGCCTACAGCCAATTCTTCCTTTACCTTTTTTAAAATAATCAATCTATTATCAAGATTCATTTTATGCAAATATTCCCAAAAACTAGAAAAATTATCAGGCGGGTAGTAATCTTTTGCAGATATCAAAGCAGAGGTGTCCATTACGTATTTATCCAAATATTACACCTCTACTAGATCGTTCATTCTTGAATGATCCTTGACCTGCAGATAATTAAAAGCTTCATAAGTTGAAATATTTCCCGTGATATAATTTCTATAGACTAAAGAAGTGAACTTGTTGCTTAGGCGTGTTTTTAAAGTTAGATAATAATTTCCTCCTCCTTTTTTTGAAGTATTTTTCTGTTTATATGGGAATCTTTTCTTGTAATTATTGTAATCGTCAGACGAAATTAAATTAAGTAAATAGAATCTATAGACAAAGGCCAGCTTACTGATCTTGTATCTATCGGATAAGTAATTTAGATAAGATAGATCCAATAGTTCGTCTATATTTTTACCTAAAAATTTTTCTTCAGATTCATCTTCGTCTTTCATCATAAAATGATAAGAGAAACTATTGCACCATTTTTCAACAGTTGGATCAGTTTCAAACTTTGGCATATCAATATCAAGTTCTTCGTCGTTTAGTAGGAAATGAGCAAACTCATGCAGTAAAGTAAATATTTCCCCATTCTTGTCATCTGTTGAGTTGACAAGTATTAGGGCCGGGAGATTATTCCCAATGAAGATGCATCCCCTAAGATTTTCTAGATCATCCTTAAAAACAAAAACTAAGTTATCCTCAATTTTTTCTCTTATTATTTTGAATATGTCCTTTGATTCTAGGTTTTCTATGTCAATGTCATCAAAGTTGAATAAATTCCTGAACTTGTGGGCAACTTCTATTGGATTATTGTTTAAAGTATAAATCGGGGTGGCCCTCTCAAAAGATATGTTCTCAAGGTTACATAGATCTTTTATATCCTCTCTTAGAAGTTCATATTTTCTTAATTTAATCTCTAAGCTTGGAGAAAGTTTGAAGTTAGGGTATTTATTTCTAAATTTTACAAAGGTTCTATCTTTTGGAGGATTAGTTAAAAAGTAATATGGAACTCCTCTTTTGAGAAAAGAGTCGATTTTTTTCAGATCGTTATATTTGGGAGTAATTTTACCTTTTATTATGTTTGCAAGGTATTCATTATTGAAATATTTTACCTTAAACCTTGATGATATTTTATCGACTAGCTCTTCTGGAGTATACCCAGAATTATCTATAGCGTAAGCCAGTGTTTTAGGATTTATTTTTATGGTAAAGGATTCTCCCATAATTTTCAATAAGGAGTTTCTTATTTAAATATTATTCGGGCATAGTACAAATTAAAAATTATTTTTCTTCAGCCCAATCCTTGCATAATAGTTTTGCCTGCTCCAATACTGTTTGTGTGGCCGGAAATTTTTTTGTAATCCACTTCTTCGCCAAAATACTCTTTTGAATATATGATTGTATCTTTGATGGAAAGCTCTATGTAATGCCTGTATAAAAAAACTAAAGGATAAATTATGCGGTCTATATCTTTTGTATCCTTTGCTATCCTCTCTGCAATTATATCTGCCGCTATCTTAAATCCCGCCCTATATCCTTCTGATCTTCCTGGTAAAAGGCAGGCATTGTAAATCCAATACTCATCACTAACACCTTCAATTATTATATCGCCTTTTTTAGGAAATGAGTTTTCTTCAGTCATGGCTAATATTATAATATTGAATTTATATAGCCATTGTTAAAATAAATTATTAAATAGCTTTCTTATCTGTTGACCGTCTGCCACATATACCAGCTTGCTATGCTTCTGTAAGGCCGCCATGCCTCAGCAATTTTCTTAATTTCTTCTTCACTTGGGCTAGGGCCAAGATTATAGTTGATCTTTACTGCCCTCTTGAATCCAGCGTCCCCTAGAGGCAGGACATCCGGCCTGTTCATGGAAAATATAAGAACCATCTGGGCCGACCACCTTCCAATGCCTTTCACAGCAGTTAATTTTTCAATTATCTCTTCATCGGAAAGATTTTCAATCAGCTCAGTATCGATTTATTTACTGGCAAATTTCTCAGCTAGGATAATCAAGTAATCTGCTTTTCTTTCAGATATCCCAGATTCCTTAAATTTCCTTTTTTCCATAGAAAGCACAGATTCGGGGGTCAGGGCGCCGCCGCTGGCATCAATAAATCTTTTGTAGATTGTACTGGCCGCATGCCTCGAAAGTTGCTGAAATATAATAGATCTGGCAAGGGCTCCAAAGTAATCATTGGAAGTTTTGAGAGTGCATTCACCGATTTCATCGATAACTTTGGCTAAAATCGGATCTCTTTCCTTGAGGTAAAGAGCAGCGCCCTTAATCCAATCAGCACCCATGCCTGGAATAGATTATTTCTGTTTAAATGCAATTCGCTTAATCAAAGCAAATGTACTAAATCTAAAAGTCACTTTCTATCTATGGCCAACAATCTTGCCTTGCGCTTCGGCCTCGAAGATTAATATTTTATTTGGCTAAATTACAAAGGACTTGAAAATCTAGGCCTAACAGATTTTGATGATATATGGGAAAAACATAGTTCTTTTATTAAGGACAATGTATAAATCAGTCTAATGTGCTAATAAAACTAGGTGATGCAGAACGGCAGCAATTATTGAAATGAACGGGAAGAAGTTTGTTTGTGGAAATGAAATAATAGCCGCTTGGAAGAGCTCTACAGGCTGGACCTGGTTTGCAACTGAAGTTTCCGAAATTAGGAGAGTAGGGGACGAGACAGGCGGCTCAATAATTAATGGTAAGCCAGAAAACGACATAATCTACTACGGCCTAGTTTTAGGGCCAAGTGAGGAGTGGGGCTATTTTTCTGGAAGAGAGTTTGAAGTAAATGAAGGAATAGAAAAATTATTTTAGTTTTTTTATGTATGTCTTCTGTCTTTGAGAGCAGCCTCATCATGTTGCTGTAGGTGTAGTTTGTCGTGACCGCACCCTCTACCTCTTGCGTCCTGTTGCCCATGCTGTCGTATGTGTAGTCGATATCAAAGACTGACACGGCAGTTTTGAGTCTGTTCATGCGGTCATTTCTTTCTTCTGATGAAAAGAAATCCGGCTATTGCCAATAAGAGTATTCCAATTGCTACCCCAGCGTAAATGTATACATTGAATGTCACTAGTTTTATTTCCGGTATTTTTTCAGGTCTGGGCCCAGACTGGAGAGATGGGTCAAGTTCGATTAAGGCGAGGCTGTATTTGGGGTAATCCTGCCCTTCTACTGATTCCGCAATTTTGAAGGCTATTTTTTTGCCGTCTGGAGACCATGCCGGCATTTGGTAGGACGTCCTATCGTTAGGATGGACAAAGGATTTGAGTATATTGCCATTTCGATCCAGAATTGCCAAATCTGATTTGGAATGGGTAAGGTATATTGAAGAAATAATTTTTTCCCCGTCTGGAGACCACGCACCCCAAAGTATATTATTTTCTTTAGTAATTTTTTTATAAGTTCCATTATTTAGATTAAGCGAATATAAGTTCATAGGAAATTTGTCTTCCCCCTTTAATAAAGAACTACTACTTGATATGAACAAAAGCTCATTGTTAACGCTCCAATTGTCAGTGTTTCTTATAATGTTAGATTTAAACTCTTTGGCTACTTGATTTATTTCTATGTCAAAGATTACGTTTTTTTCTATTGACATTGTATATGGGCTTTCAATTATAGCATAGTAAACATATTTGCCGTCTGGAGACAATACAGGCCAAAAATAATCTTGAGTTCCAATCTCAAGCGTTTTGACAAATGTCCCTTCCTTTGTTAGTATATTCAATTTAGTAGAATTTGCTTCGTCCACTTGAACACAGAGAATATTCTCATTGATTGGATTGATACCTAATAGAAAAGCTCCTGATGTAATGTCATTTATTTTAAAATTATTTAAGTTAATTTCTCTTAATAATATTGAATCACCGTTCCAGTAGTTAAAATAGATGCTTTCGCTGTCATTGCTCCAGTAAGGTGGATCAGAGGTATTAGTATCAGTTAATAGGGTGTACTCGTTGCCTGAAGAATTTGGAATGATGTATGCCACATTCATTAGAATTAAAATAAATAAAAAAATATATTTTTTCAATTAGGTCACCTATGATATATCTTTGAAAAATCCGGTCATGTCAATCGTTCCATTTGCTCTTAGTGACGAATATCCTGGAAGGAAAATAATGGCCCCCATTCCATTGCCTCCTGCAGAAACATCGTTGCTAACAGGTTCTACCTTGATAAATATAGTAAAGGCAGAAACATCTACCCCAAGACGGTAATTATATGCTGAAGTGTCAATATTTAGGGAATCCATTAGTATCTCCCCCTTACCGGATAGACCGTTGTATGAAGAGGTCTTAGTAGATATAAGGTTGTGGCTAACACGACGTTCGCCAGTAGAGGATAAATAGCTATTTTTTTGAATTTCGAGGAGGGTAAAAGTTACTCTTCCTCCTGACATCCAGTTTATAGGCATATAATCTGCAGTTTGTTTATTCATTACTGAAGACATATCATATCCTATTTTCATATTGTAGCCGTTGCTATCCTTAGATATTACGAAATCAAGGTATAAGAATCCAGCAGAGTTTGAATTTTTATCTTGAATGGAGCACTCAAGGGAGAAAGAATATTCGCCAGATGTAGAATTGTAAGTAATTTGAGTGCTAGGGCTTAATCCAATCAGATCTGGATAAATTGCAAATCCTCCACTTGCTTGTAATCCTGAACCTCCCTTGTAATTATGTACAGTTGCAAACCAATGTGTATTTCCATTTTGGTCAGTATATCTCTCACCGACTGCCATCCCGCTCGGATCAACATACCTTAACGGATTGTTCATGCAGTAGACGTATGGATTCTGGCTCTGCGAGCTGGTCATGCTTCCCTTTATCGGATCCTCGCTAATAAATCTTCCTAGCGATGAGTCGTACCAGCGTGCGCCGAAGTAGTATAGGCCGATGTCGGCCTCGATGAACTGGCCTGTGAAGGTGTACTTCTCTGTGCCTGTGCCACTGTTAAGCGATCTCACCCTCCTTCCGTTGGGATCGTAGGTGAAATCAAGGTCGTTCATGTGCTCTGAACGTCTGCTTTTTTCCAGTATCTATAGAAGTACCATATTATGGCTAGGGGGATCAAAGAGGTAATAGCCCCACTCAATAGAAGTGGAATTGGATTGGCAAAGTTGAAATATGATTTTATTGCACCAGCAAGTGAAATAAATATTAGGATTATGCCTATTCCAGTAAAAACTATCCCTCCACCAAAAAAATAATTCGATTTGGCTCTTTTTGCCTCTTCGTCCGTCCATTTTGTAACAATCCCTTGATAGTCCCCAGTTTTGAAATATACTACCCCATTCCTTATTCCCCATATACCCATCAAAAGTAAATAAAGAGGAATTAAGAAAAAAAGTAAATCTTCTATCATCTAAAGACCCTCTTTAACCTAGACCAATTTTCTTGTACCCATGGGGTAACGTCCTTAACTGTATTTCCAGCTCCAAGAGAAGGTATGTAATATTCTATAGGAGACCATCCAACTGCATATCCCGCTACCACACCCTCTCCTTCGTAATATCTTACTTTCGCCCCAACTACTGGTGAAGCCACTGTAACATCAACAAGAGCAGAGCATTTCTCATAGTCTGAATAATTTTTGTATGGTGTTTGAATTGCATATGCGTTAGCACCGACAGCAACACTACCCACTTCAGTTCCAAGGTAGTATCTCCACTCGCCCGTTGTGACCTTGTGTGTACCGTAAAGGCTAGCAGAAACAATGACAAAGCTAAGTTCAACACCCCATTCCGATAAGTACTCACTTGGCCTGTTTGAGAGATTAATGTCCCCGTTGTCCCAGTACTCCTGGCCGCCTGACCCGTAGCCAGGCTCGCTTGAAGGGCTGTAAGTTGTCCCAGGACTTGGAACACCTGCGCTTCCTGAGGCTGAAGTTGTGCCTGCGGCGACACCGCAATTTACTCCTGCTGCAAATTCTGTTGCTGTGTTTACGACGGTGTTGATTAAGGATCCCACGCTATTAACGTAGCCATCGAAATAATTCTCGGGGAGCGACCAGTCCGGTATGTCGCCCATCATGCCCGTCGGATCAATGTACCTAAGCGGATTGTTCATGCAGTAGACATATGGATTTTGTGACTGTGAGCTGGTCATGCTTCCCTTTATCGGGTCTTCGCTAATAAACCTTCCTAGCGATGCGTCATACCAGCGTGCGCCGAAGTAGTATAGGCCGATGTCGGCCTCGATGAACTGGCCTGTGAAGGTGTACTTCTCTGTGCCTGTGGCGTTTGCCTCCTCACCAAAGGGCTTGTAGTCGCTCTCGAAAGTCGGCTGGCCTGATGAGTCTGTGACTAGCCTTGTCGAGCCAAGGTGGTCAGAGTGGAAGTACTTGACAGTTGCGCCTGTCTTCTTGGCAATACGCATGCCGTTTGCGTAGAGGTAGTCTGTTGACTCTGTTAAAGTCGCCTCATAAATCACGTTTATGCCGGCGTAGACGTATGTCGTTGTGACGCCTGTGCCGCTGTTAAGCGATCTCACCCTCCTTCCGTTGGGGTCGTATGTGTAGCTGAATAGCAGATTTCCATTCTGCCTCACTTCCTTTAGCCTGTTGTCATAGTCCCAGACGTAGGAGTAGGAGCTGTTTCCCTCTGTCTTTGAAGTGAGATTTCCGTTCCTGTCATAGCCAAATGAAGTGGATACCCCGCCTTCTATCTTTGAGAGCGGCCTCATCATGTTGCTGTAGGCGTAGTTTGTCGTGACCGCACCCTCTACTTCTTGCGTCTTGTTTCCCATGCTGTCGTAGGTGAAGTCGATGTCAAAGACCGATGTCGCTGCCTCTAGCCTGTTGATGCCGTCGTACTCGTACTCCCAGTCGTTCATGCTGAGTACGTTTCCTGAAGGCCGTATGTGCATCTTAGAGTGATTCATTGTATCTAGCTTGGTTCCCCTTTCCAGAGATCTGATATGGGTTTTCCCTCCATTTTTTGGGCAAATAGTTTTAGGCCAATTATAAAAAGAAAGAGAGGGGACAACACAATTATTAATTTTATCCCGGGGCCATAATTTAATGCTGGGTATAAGCAAAAGCCTGCTCCAATAAAATAAATTGCTGTGCCCAATGTAACAAATCCAACAAAAAAAGACATTATACGGTAACCCCCAAATGCCAAGCCCGCTTCTTCCAGCTCGCTTCTATTTTGCTCAAATTCCTTTTGAAAGCCCTTTTTAAACTTAATATACAAAAAAACAGAAATAAAAATAATTAAAAATCCAATTAAAATATTTACTATCCCCCAATATACTGCATTTTCTCTTGTAATTGTAATCAAAGCTTCGACCAGTTTACCACTCCCCCGTATAAACCCTAGTACGGAATATCTCTCCAGACGTTTGAACCCCAAAAATAGTGAATAGTGACACCGATCCTTCTTTTAATCTAGTGTCACTTGTCACACACATTACTGTAACTTCAGTTCTTATGTCTGTTATCGTAATCGGCATGATGGGACTGGTGATTGAAGGCCTATTCATTATCGCTGTGTCGTATTCATGTAAAGTATTAAAGGAGGTTTCATGCCCTGATAAATTTGGCATGAGAAAAGAATATGGGAAAGCAACACTTGTAATAATTTCTGCTATGTCAAATGAGCTTAAACTGATAGGCACTCTAACTGTTAAATCAGCGACATTACGTCCATCATTCGGTGATTGAATATAGTTAATGCTAATTCCGGCAATGTCTAGTTTGTTTTCATAGACATGCTTAGGCGATCCAGGCAAAACAACATTATTGACATAGTCCCAGTAATCGCCTGAGCCGAACATAATGTCGTGGTATGCCTCCATTATGAGGCCACTGAAATACTCTTGGCTTGCCCTCATCTCGTTTAGTAGATCGGATGCCGATCTATAGCTTGGCCCTAGCCATTCATCAAGAGACATTCTAGGTATGTCGCCCATCATGCCTGTCGGATCAACAAACCTAAGCGGATTGTTCATGCAGTAGACGTATGGATTTTGCGACTGCGAACTTAACATGCTTCCCTTTATCGGGTCCTCGCTAATAAACCTTCCTAGCGATGCGTCGTACCACCTTGGCGCCCACCCAGTGATTCAAACCACGATTATAGGTTAATGTATTTGATTTCTCACAACTAATAAATTTGTAATCAGGAATACCGCATGCTTTATTTTCATGCACGATAATTATAAATAAGCTCCTTCTTGAACTGCACCGGTAAATATGTCAAATACAAGAATGGACACATCTATTCTAGATGTGATCAAATCTGGTATAATGCCGTTCACCGCTAAAGAGGTTGAGGAGAAGTACACCTTGGCCACACTATGGTGGTGCATTGGTTGAAAATTTTGAGGTCTGATATTCAGGCCGATAGGCCCTATGCTCAAGGCTTCAAATATGATAAGCGAAAAAATGCGCTTAGTCACCAGAATCAGTGGATTTACTGGTTCGAGCGGTAGAGTACAGTAGGTGAATTGGATTACTGCTACCGTAAATAACTGCATTGAAGGGCTGCCTGGCCCGTTTCTTTTTCAATCTTTTCTCTTAGCATAAATCTTAATTAAAATTAATTGGATTTTGGCCCTAAAATTAACACTTATATCCAAAATAATAATTGCACCTCTACTCTAAACTCCTACAGTACGCGGTAAATCCCTTTATTCCTGTGTTGCCAAATTGTTATGGAAGCGTATAGCCAAGCTTTAGGCTATTTGCTCTATCCAAAGGTGCATGAAAAATGGCCCACGAACAAATAAAAAAGGAAATCTGCAGCAAGCACGGGATCTCGATAAACGAGCTCTCCCGTCTTGCTTGTCTAAAAAAAGATGAAAAAGAGGTGAAAGAAGAAAGTTCCATTGATTCAATGAAAGACTATTCTGAAATAAAAAATTATAATTCGAATAAGCCAAATGAATTTGCTATTCTGAAAAAAGCTCGTGAGAAGATCTCTAACTGCTTCTTTGAAAATTTTGCATATTCAAAGCTACGGGAAAACACAGCTAACGCCAGGGTGGCACCTTGATTTCATACTACACTTTGGCCCTATTTTACTTACACTTTAGCTGTTTTGTAAGTAAAATCGGCATAAGTTTACTTACAGCCATCATTACAAAACACCCGTTTTTGGCCCTATTTTACTTACACCATACTTACAAAGTGCCATTTTTAGGGCCAGTTTTACTTACACAAAAAAATGAAATCAAGGTGATTTAGCGTGGGAAAAAGCCACATACGATACGGGAAGCGGCTGATACAGGCATGGATCCCTGAGGATCTTTTAGACAGGTGCTGTGAAATCTCATCGAAGGGTTTTACTGAGACGATAACTGAGGCATTGTTTCAATACGTAGAAAAGAACAAATCAGAGCTAGAACAGCTTGAAAGCCAGTACGAGGGCGTTATTCTAGAAGCCACACGGATTAAGGCCAAGATTGATGAATTAACGAAGAAAGACCTGAAAGAAACTAAAAAAGAGATAAATAATAAAGTTGGCCCTAAAATTAAGGCCAAAGAAAGGCAGTTGACCGAAGAAGAGCGAGAGAAACGCTGGGAATTTTCCATCTGGCCTATCGTCAAGAAGAAGATTTCAGAGCACGGATTTGAGAATGTCATAAATGATGAGCGCATGTTGAAAAACTTTTCAAAGGGCCTATGCATTTCCACTGGAGACTTAAAAGAAAAGATCCGCATTAATGCGGGTGTAGTGTAGTGTAGTGTAGTATGTAAGTAAGTAGTAAGTAAGTAGTAAGTAAGGAGGAAAAATTTTGGCAAAAAGTGTTGATGTTTTTGAAAAAAGGTTGAAGGGCATTCTTCCCATGTTTACCAGGGAAGCATTGTATAGCTTCAACATCTTTGATCTTTCAGAGATGATCCTGGCCATCGAACATGCTATAAGCTACACCGAGGGGTACAGATTTTTGCTTTTGTGCTTTGGAAGCGACGGATCTTCAGATAAGGCCAAAGCGGTCATCAAAGGCATGGAGGATTATCTAGGGCTTGTCAAGGAAGTGCACCGATTCAAGGTTAATGAGAAAAAGAGGAAGGCGGCTTTCCTGAAAGGAGACATTTACTAGGGGTGAGAATATGGAGAAAAACATTCCAGAATCAAAGATGAGGGCTGTAAGATATTATCTAGAAAACAAAGAGTTCCTGGAAGAGATGTGCAAAATAGGTGATCCATACATTAAGGCCATGGCAATGACGATAATAATCTCGGCTAAAAGAATTCTAAATCAAAATTAATTTAATTTTTTTATTTTTATTATGAGTAAATTTTAATATAAAAAAGTTCAATTTTGAAATATTTGTCCAATTTATTTTTGGGCATTAAAACTGGGGCACAGTGCCCCGTACGGGATTTGAACCCGTGCCACGGCCTCGAAAGGGCCGCATTCTTGACCGGACTAGACTAACGGGGCGTAACAAACCATTTTTAAGAATACTTATAAAACTTTTGGTTATCTACTTTAAATATTTGCTGGGATCCAGATCAAATGCCTTCTTACATCCTGGTGCACAAAAGTAATAAGTTTTACCTTTGTAATTACTTTTAAATTTTGCATTTTTTTCATCAACAGTCATTTTACAAACAGGATCAATTGCTATGTTACCACCTCTCCTTATTTGGATTAAATCTTTTTAACATTAGTGATAATGTAACGACTGTAACAGAACTCATCGCCATGGCAAAACCAGCAAATTCAGGCCGTAGAGAGATTCCAAACGAAGGG
>JAAZKM010000214.1 GCA_012799835.1 Candidatus Methanofastidiosia archaeon | reverse complement strand
TCGATGCATCTTCTTCTTCTAATTCCATATAAATGCCAGCTGGGATTTCTCCCTACACATCCTTGTATTAATCTTATCTTGAGTAGAACTCACCTACAGCATTTCCAAGGCAGCTATTTTCTCTTAGGGAAAACTCTACCCTAGAAGATATGCTTAGATATGCTAAAGCAAATATTTCATAAGCAAAGTTTTTTGCCATTTTAAAATCCAGTAGAAAAGTATTACTCGATACAATAGGAAACTTTATTTCCTCTTTATCTACCAGTTCCATATTTGATGTTTCCATCGTATCTAATTGTGATTACCAGAAACTACTTTTAAGCCTTTCTATTGTCATCAATGTAATACAAATAACATTTATATAATAAATCAAGCTCTTTTCTTTAATGGTATTTACAAAAGATAAGAAAAACGCTAGTAATATGTCAAAAGACCGGTATAAACATATAGGATTATTTACTTTTTTAGTGGGGGTAATATTCTTATTGATAAGTCTAAGGGCATTATTTAGAAATGATCCGGCAGGCGCTATTTTAAATAGTGTAGCGGGATTACTATTCTTGATGGCTTCATACACTTATTTTAGGAAGAAAATAGAACTGGAAAAGAGAGTGAAGAAATGAAAAATCTTATGATCCCTTATGTAATTGCTGGCGCTTTGATTTATATTCAAGGTATAAGAGTATACTTTGAAGGTGATTTCATAGGTATGCTCATTTATACCTCGTTAGCTTGGTTTTTATTTTTGATGGCCTTCTTTTCATTTAAAAAGAATAGGAAAAAACCAAAACTTACAGATGCTGCAGGAGAACCGTTTGTAAGTGGAGGGGATCTTTCATAAAAAAAAGCAATATTTTGAAGAAAGTAATACTTTTATATGGAAATAAGCAGAATTAGTGTTGTGGTATAATGAAACTCCATTTAAATGTTGAATATATCCTAAGCAGATCACTTGCAGGAGACGGAGTTCAGAGAGTAAAGAAGTTTATTGCTGAAGAAACTAAAGAAATACTGATAAAAGGTGTACCAAAAGACAAGATTTCCGAGTCACCAAAAATACTAAATTCAGACATATCAGAAGATATTGTTTCAGTTACAATTGAAAGCGGAACTTATGTAAGATCCCATGCAGTTGCTATAAGACTGAAAAATTCTCTATCCATGTTGCTTGGAAAAGAGTTTAAAGTCGGAATTAAAAAGACAGTCGGGAAAAAATATACCTTAACACTTGATCTTGAAAAAATTCCAAAAGATCCAGTTAAAATACCTTTTGTAGACAATATTTCCATTGAAGGTAACAACGCAATACTAACTTTGAATGATTTAGATGAAGAGTTTCTTACAAAAAATCACGTTGATCGTATTATCAGCCTATTTTATGATAAAGTGGAGGCCCAATTCTGGGGAGGAAAAGGTGAGCATTGGGAGCTCATTTCAAAGAGTAAAGAAATAACTCCGTTAACAACAAAAGACCCAACAACAGAGCTACTGGCATTAGGTTGGCTAAAACAGGGGCCAAGCCAAGGCCAATGGTTTTACCATGCTCCCATTGCAACTTTACTTAGGACAATGGAACGTATAGCAGTTGAAGAAATATTAAAACCGCTAGGATTCATTGAAGTTATAGCCCCTAAGTTGGTGCCTTTTGAGATTTGGGAAAAGACTGGACATCTTTCTGGTAGCGAACCTGAGATTTATTATGTGTCCCCCCCTGTTTCTAGGGATATTTCAGTATGGGAAGAGGTAATTGACCTATACAAAATAACAAAAAAAGCATATGTCGATAAAATAAGGGAAAGGATGAGAGATCCGATAGGTGGAATGACTTATGCCCAGTGCCCCCCTATGTACTGGGCTTTTGACGGGAAGACTATTGATGATTCAGAGTTTCCAATTTTAATTTATGATAAAAGCGGACCTTCATATAGGTGGGAAGCTGGAGGAAGACAGGGCATTGAGAGGGTAAATGAATTCTGGAGAATAGAACCTGTGTTTATAGGGTATCCAGAGCAGCTGATTGAGCTAAAGGAAAAGATGATGGAAAGATATGCATATGTCTTTGATAAAATATTTGAAATAGAATGGAGAACGGCTTGGGTAACCCCATTCTATATGGCCCAGTCTGGGCAGTTAGGGGTGGAAAAAGAGACTGAAAGAATTAAAGGAACAATAGACTATGAGTCATGGATCCCTTCAAGAGGCGGCAGAGATAATAGCGAATGGTTAGAATTTCAGAATCTTTCAATAGTCGGGGACAAGTATACAAAGGCTTTTTCCATTAAATCTTCCAAGAATAAAGAGCTATGGTCTGGATGTTCAGGCATAGGGCTTCAAAGATGGACCGTGTCATTTCTTGCTCAAAAGGGACTTGACTCAGACAAATGGCCTAAAGAATTTAAGAAATACTTAGGTGAATTTCCAAGGCAGATTAAATTTGTGTAATTGCTTCTTTTTTCAGAAATAACTAAGGAAACGTCAATTAAATTGATAATGATAATTTATAGAGGGCGCCTATTTATGCCGACATATCTGCAATGTCCCTATATTGGAATAGCAAAGGATCCGAAACTAAATCACTAAATTTTATAATACTACCTATGTATTGTGATACGCCCAGACAAAAGATTGAGTCTTGCTGGATTACAAGCGCTTGCCACAATAACTAATAACAAGCTATGAGGTCATGGTATTATTGTATGACAAAATGGAGCAAAGCGCTCTTAATCAAAGAATGATATAAATTAATTAAAATATATATTAAAAAAGTTGTGTTTAGCTTCTGAGCGCTGGGTAATATTTCTCTTTTTTTCTCTTTTTGAAATTTACCTTCTGAGGATATGCTCCGCTTCTCTTTACGCTCCTCAAAAGATTTTTAATTCTTCTCTTCATGGATTCACCTTTTTCTTAAAGCCTTTTCGTTGCCTTATAAAACTTTTTATTGTTTTGATTGAATTTGCCAAGTACACTCTAATAGATACATCCTATTATCTTAAGATTTATAAACCTTCTTTTTATTGCTTTTCCATGGAACGAGTTTCAGTAATTATCCCTTCATTTAACGTGGAGAAAAGCCTTCACGAAGTTGTTAAGAGGATACCAAAAAACGTTTTTGAAGTCATAATAGTAGATGATGGAAGTACGGATGGTACTGGAATAGTTGCCAAAAAGACCGGTGCAAAGGTTTTAACCCACGAAATTAACTGCGGTAAAGGAAGGGCTATGCGAACTGGAATCAATGAAGCTAAGGGGGACATCATTGTCTTTCTTGACGCAGACCTCCAACATATGCCAGAGGACATAGATAAACTAATTAAGCCCATACGAATGGGAGAAATAGATATTACCGTAGGCTCTAGATTGCTAGGGGACATAAGCAGTATGCCTCTAGTTAGAAAATTTTCAAACAAAATATCTTCTGCTTTGATAAGATTGTTCTTTGGAGTCAATATAAAAGATACACAATCAGGTTATAGGGCTATCAAAAAAGAGTTTTTAGAAAAAATGGATTTAGAATCAGAAAGGTACAACATAGAGACAGAAATATTGTACTATGTAGGGAAACTACGTATGAAGGTTAAAGAAGTTCCAATTAAAACTATCTATGGTGATGAGAAATCGCATTTTACTGCAATAGATGTTCCGAAATTTATTTACCTATTATTTTATCTTAAATTTATTAAAATGAGAAAGAAATAAATACTAATAGTCAAGGTGTTCAACATGGACGATAGATTAGAGATTATTACTAGAAACACTGAAGAAGTTATTACGGAAGATGAACTAATAAGTTTGTTGACAATGAAAAGTAATCCAGTGTGCTATTGTGGTTACGAAACGTCAGGTGATGTCCATCTTGGGCATCTTGTGACGATGTCAAAACTAAAAGACATGGAAAAGGCCGGATTTAAGGTAAAGGTGTTATTTGCTGATTGGCACACCTGGCTTAACAGGAAAGGGGACTGGAAATGGATACATGAGCAGACCTCAATATGGGAAGAAACTTTTAAGGCATTTGGATTGAGATCTGCAGAATATGTATTGGGTTCCTCTTTTGAAAGATCGTTAGAGTATGTGGATGATGTGTTCACGCTTTCTTTAGATACGACTATCAATAGAGCGCTAAGGAGTATGCAGGTCATTGCTAGGGACATCGAGCATGCAAGAGTTTCTCAAGTTTTATACCCGTTTTTACAGATTGCTGATATAAAATATTTAGGAGTGGATGTAGCAATCGGGGGGATTGAGCAGAGAAAGATTCACATGCTTGGTAGGGAGCTTTCTTCAAAGATTAATTACAAGGAATTTGTGTGTTTGCATACACCACTTATTTCATCACTTACCGGCCCCGGGGATAAAATGAGCTCTTCTAAGCCTGATAGTATGATTTCCATTAAGGATGGGGAAGAAGCCATAAAGGAAAAAATTAATAAAGCGTATTGCCCTGTTGGCATAAAGGACGAGAATCCTCTACTTCAAATAACCCGCCTTATACTATTCCCAAAAATTACAGGTGCTTTTGAGATAAGAAGGCCGGAAAAGTATGGGGGTAATGTAGAGTTTGATTCTTATGATTCATTTGAGAGGGCTTACCTTGCTAAGGAAGTCCATCCGATGGATTTGAAAAAATCTGTTGTT
>JAAZKM010000016.1 GCA_012799835.1 Candidatus Methanofastidiosia archaeon | reverse complement strand
AAAAATATGGAGGCTTCACTTTTTATTCTCTTTATATTAAAAAAATGCTTATCTGCTGATTTAAAACTGTAGCCATAAAGTAGTTACAATAAAAAACCAATGATACATTTACTTTATTGACTGATACCAAATCTCCATAAATAATATTACTGTAAAACTTAAAACAATCGGTGCAAATTTTAAAATTACAACAAAAAATTAAACTTTAAACGAGAACGCATTTTTCTAAATCGAATAAAGAAAACATGTTCCCCTTATCTATATTAATTTATTTCAATGAAAATTTCCAATTTAACTGCACTCTATATTTTTTTTAGTTGGATAAATATTACCCCAACTTGAGCATTTTTCCCCCATAAAACACTAAAATCAAAGTATTTTCAACTATTTATAAATGCAACTGCTTGATTATCAGTCTTTGTTTTTTAAAAGTGCTTCTGTAGTCCCAGAATCCATTTTGTAGATAAAGTTCTTATTTGTACATTTGTCGCATGTTTATAAAAACCATAACAAAAACAGAACGCAAGACGGGTAAACAGTACAAATATTACCGTCTTTGCGAGAGTTACCGTATTGACAATAAACCCCGTCATCGCACGATTATCAATATGGGCAAACTGGAAGGAATTGACAGTAAGCGAGATAGAAAACTGTTAGCCGATCGGATAGAACAGTTGATAAAAGGAGAAAAGCAGTTGTTTTATTTCTCTGAAAATGCTGATATAGAGCGATTTGCTCAAGAGTTTGCAGGTCGTATAATAGATGAGCAGTTGATTGATGTAGAGCCATGCTTGATAGCTTCAAAGCAAACTATTGACGTTGAGAAGGATTACCAGACGGTTGATCTAAACAGCTTTGAGCATGAAGAGGCAAGAGAAATAGGAGCTGAGTGGCTCTGCAAGCAAACAGTAGATCAGCTTGGTTTGAAAAAGTTTTTAACCACTGACTGTAGTTTTAGTGAAACCTCTGCAGGCTTCTCTCTAATGCACTTAGTAAGTCGCGCAGTTTATCCCGCTTCAGAAAATAAAACAGCTCAGTGGATAAAAGATAATTCGGCAATTAGCGGGTTGTTCAACATCCCACTTCATCAGGTCAATAGATCCAAACTATACGCGGCGAGCAACAACCTTTATGCCCAAAAGAAGGGTATTGAAAAGTATCTCTCCAGGAAAACCAACGATTTATTCGATCTTCAAGACAAGATTATATTTTATGATCTTACCAATACATATTTCGAAGGAAGAAAAGTGAAAAGTAAGAAAGCAAAATTTGGAAGAGGTAAACAAAAAAGGAGTGATGCGAAAATTATAGCCTTGGCAGCTGTAATAAATGCTGAAGGTTTTCTCAAGTATAGCCGCATTTATGAAGGCAACATAAGCGATAGCGATACTTTAGAGCAAACCATAGAAGATCTCGCTACGGGAACTTCAGCAAGTGGACGTAAACCTCTCGTGGTAATTGATGCAGGTATACTAACGGAAGGGAATAGCTTAATGCTAAAGCAAAAAGGATATGATTATATAGGTGTTAGTCGCACCAAATTAAAAGATTACACAGCAAAAGAAACGGATGGAGAAAACACGAAAATATATGACAAGAGAAAGAATCCGATAGAATTGCGACTAGTAACCAAACCTGGCTGTGCAGATACATACATGTATGTAAAAAGCAAGCAAAAAGGTCTAAAAGAAGCCTCAATGAATGACCATTTTTGTGAACGATATGAATTAGAACTAAACAATATACAAGCAGCACTAAGCAAGAAAGGTGGTACAAAAAAATACGCGAAAGTATGCGAAAGAATAGGCCGCTTAAAAGAACGGTATCCAACCGCAAATAAACATTACAGCATAGAGGTGAAGCCTGATGAGAAACAAGATAAAGCCATTGATGTGATTTGGAAAAGAACACCGCTTAAACCAAAGTCGAGCGAGGGCATATATTTTATACGCACCTCTCTTTCGCGAACAGATGAGAAAACACTCTGGACAATTTACAACACGCTCACCGAAATTGAAGCAACTTTCAGGATTTTAAAAACTGATTTATCGCTTCGTCCGGTGTTCCATAAAACGGATGAAAACGTTGAGTCACACCTGTTCTTAGGGGTCCTTGCATATCAGGTAGTAGCAAGCATACGTTACCAGTTAAAGCAGAAAAAAATTACGCACGATTGGAGAAATATAGTTCGGATAATGAACACCCAAAAGGAGATAACAACAACAATGAAAAATAAAAAAGGAGGAACCATTTTAATTAAGAAATGCAGTACTCCTATCATTGAAGCAAGAAGAATTTATGACGCACTTAATTATAAACATAATCCCTATTTCATGAGAAAATCCGTAGTACCCGAATAAAAAATAAAAAAACACCATCCCCCAGAAGATGAGAGAGATATGTCCTTGTTAAAAACAAGTTGGGTTAAGCTTTATATTTGAGGCTCGATAATTAAAATAGAATTATACAAACAATTTTACAACTTACTTACTGCTTCTTAAGACCAATTTCAATTTACTAATTTTTTATACAAACGATTAATGTCAAAATTAATTTTACCATTCCTATCCTTTCTTTTAGCTTGGACAGCCTGTGCTGATAAAGAAAACGAAACACCTCCTTTTT
>JAAZKM010000213.1 GCA_012799835.1 Candidatus Methanofastidiosia archaeon | reverse complement strand
TGCAAAATTGTTTGTAGCATTTAGCACTGTCTTTGTTCTTATTTCTCTAGTACCTTATCCGTCAATTATTATACTCTCAAGAGTTTTGTTAGTTTTACTACCTTTTTTTCTATTTACCTACTTAATTAGATTTAATCAATCTTAAATCTTAATATAGCCCCAATTCCTCCTATACCCTCAAGTTTTTTCCCCGCATCATGTTCACTTGATATAACGTGTACTGAAGCCCTCTGTTCTCTTGATTTCTCAGTTAGTGCTTCAAATTCATTTTTTTTAAGATATTGATCAACAATGAGTAGTTCGCTGATTGCTCCATATTCTAATGCCTTTTCAATAGCTTTTATACCATATACCCCATCATTTTTTAGTATAGCCACCAATAATCTCTCAACTGCGTTAGTTTCGATAGATATTCTAAGGTCTTTTTGAGCTTTTTCTAAAGTGCCTCTCTTAATACACTCATAAATGCCCGATCTTCCTCCTGTAGAAACATTTTCAGTAACTATATTATTCAGTATCTCCGATTTAGATTCTTTTAAATAATTAATAAATTCATCCTTGTAAAATCCAGGGCCAGCCATAATAACTGTTTTTAAGTTATATTTCTGTATGATCTCAATTATTTTTAAGGAAATTTCTGCAAAAAATTCGCGCTTATCCTTATCTCTTGAAGATGTTTCGTGTTTCCCAGCAATGCTTTTGGAAACAGAGACTGGAAAATCAACCCCATATTGGGTGATTATTCCAAAATCTGCATCTCCTTCTTCAATACATATAATAAGAATTTTTGGAGTCAAAGTATCTTTTATTGCCCTATCTATTCTTTCTAATTGGTAATTTTTCCATTTTTTGGTGATAGTAATCGTGGATCCCTCGTCTATATTGAAAGTGTGATAACTCCCTACTTCTTCTCCTTGTGTAATGACTCCTGTAGCTCTGAGCCTTATAACATCTTTAGAAAACTCAATTTTTTCTACCATTATCTCTAATTTTACAGGAACTCTTTCGAGTTTTTCACTCCTTATTTTGTCACTTTTTTTCATTTCTTTTCGATATGTTTTTCCAAATAACAGATCTCCACTTTCAACTATATGGGATAAATGCCAGAGATCGTCTGCATTATCTACTCTTAGCTTAATTACTCCCTTGTCAAGTTCTTTGTGTAATATTTTCATTTAATCTCGTTCTACAATAATCGATTCCCCATCTTTTACAAAATTTAGATTATCTAAAGGACTAATAATTTTACCAAAAATGTTAACAGCGCTAGCAGGCCTAATCTCATTTTCAAGAGATGCGGGAGTTTTTCCAAAGAATATGCAAAAAGCGTCACCATTTGGCCAAAATGCCAAATCCCCTTTAGCTACTATTTCCTTTGGATTCTCGTATTCTACATGAACTGGGATTGAAAAATAAATTTCTCCGCCCCACCTAAATCCTTTAGCTTTAACTGGAAGCGATTCATAAATAGCTTTTGCAGTTTTCGACTCATTTAGCTCTGCTTTAAATTCAAATTTATCCGTTTTAATTTTTATTCGCATAAAACATAATTAGTAGAGAGAGATTTAAGATTTTCCTTTCTTAAATTTAGTTTTAATAAATTTCTTTTTTTGCCTGTCCTCACTTTTCCGTGTTGACACTTTTTCTTTTTTAGGGGGTGCATTAGGGTATTTTTTTTCGATTTCAGCTATCCTTTTTAGTACATTATTTTTTAATAAATCCCCTACATAGTCTCCCCCTTCATTATCCACTCTTGCTGCAATTGCAATTTTTGCTGCTAAAGTTCTTGCAATTTTTCCCTTTTGCCACCAAGGGGCCTTACCTATATCTGGATATTGAAGTATTATCCCATATTTAGGTGGATCTGCACCAGTTTTTATATGCCTATAGAGAGCTTTTTCAGCACCCATTAACTGAATAGTAGAAGAGGGTTTCATAGATAAGTTTTTGAGGCCACCAGCATGAGATATTAATTTTGCTGCAATGATCGGGGTAGCGACAACCGAGGTATTTGGAGCTACTTCGTTTACAATATCTATAATGTATTTTTCCAAATCTTCCTTTTTTTTATAAAGTAAATCAATCAACAGTGCAAGTTCTTTAATTTGGTGTAAATCTTCCCTTGATAATTCTGCACCTAGCGATCTATCAACTGCCTCATTTGTTAAAGTCAATTCATAGGATAGTAAATTCTTTTTTTCATTGTACTGATTTTTATTGCTTATTTTAATAATAAACTCTATAAAATTCTGATTGTCAGGAATAGAATCAACTGATTCAGGGAAATGTATCGAATACCATTCCCTAAGTCTTTCAAGAAATAAATTGATTGTTTCTTCAAATTCGTTTAACGAATATACAGCATGTATT